>JAFSTZ010000361.1 GCA_017445525.1 Eubacterium sp. | reverse complement strand
CTCCCTCCGGCATCGGCAGCTCATCGGTCATATCCGTGATATGCGATGTATAAACAACCTCACCGAACTTATTATATACATAAACAGCACTGTTTTCAGGTCTTTCCTTTATGCTTAGTGAAGTGTTTACCAGATCATCTCCTATACGATACCACTTAGCCTTTCCTGTCTCAGTTTTTATCTCCTTCATGTCACTGTTAAACTCAGGTATATCACTGATCAGCTTATAAGTAAGTCCGAAACTGAGTCCTATCTTTATTCCATCGTCATCCTTAAAAATACTGACATCTGTCAGATCTCTGTTGCGGCTTGAAGGTATGGTCTGAAATGCCAAAGCATGCGCTGCATCCGATATTTTTAACAGTCTCGTCCCCATAACCGTCATAACATATACATAGCCGGGATACTCTTCGGGGATGACTATACTTGCGGTCGCATGATCATAAGCAGCAGATGAGTAAATCTCATCAGTCAGCACCGCAACTGCTCCGTCAAGAGACTCCCAGGCAGACATCGCATCCGACTCAACCGGATTCTCCTCCAACCGTTCTCCAACATAACTCTTGGTCCTATAGGATCCTATCCCCGGAAACATATTATCCTGCTCGCCCGCAATATATGTTTTGCCATCGTTTCCCTCTATAAATGTAACCGCGTTTGCATTCATGGCAAGCTTCCTATCCTGCAGACCACTGAACGAAACCTCATAAGCCAACTCGTAAAATCTGCCGTCATCACACAAAGCATAATCGACGTAGTCAGTCTTCAGCGGACCGATATTTTCCACATGCATGTACGCGTGATCCGGAAAAGATATACGGCTTATGAGCTCTCCTGCCTCATTCACAGTCAGATAAGAACCTGCATAAGCATCATATGAGGCGGGGATCTCCGATACTATCTCATGCTTCTGATCCTGCTCCTCAGAAACATCTATCCCCTTTTCTTCAAGAACGATTCTCATGATCATCTGAGCGATCAGGCCATCTAAAGCACTACTGCCATTGTTTGACTGAACAGCTATGCTTACCCTGCTCTCAGGAGCCACCATCAGGTAAGCGTGGTTCAATCCGCTGTCACCGCCCTTGCCCAAAACCTGTACTCCGGCCTTTTGAAAACTCTCCTCAGATACACTGTCCCATCCAAGTCCGCACTCATCCATGTACTCGTCGGAACTGTTCCAGCATTTCGCCATGGCCGACTTTGATCTCTCGGAAAGAATACTTGTATTACCTTTGAAAAATCCAGCACCAAACCTTGCGGTATCCGCTGCCGTAGCATATACTCCACCCGCGCCGATACTTGTTGTGACGTTCTGTTCACAGCAATTATAATTAGATAAATAAGCCGGCACGAGATCATCGAACTCTTTATATGTAAATCCCGAACCTGTCCTCGTACCGCCGGTCGGAGCAGCTATATACTCTTTCACATAATCGGTAAAACTCATCCCTGTTACTCTCTCGACAATGATCGATAAAAGATCAAATCCATCGTTACAATAAGACGCATACTTACCCGGATCCGCCTTCAGTCTCTGTATCGACAGTTCCTCCAAAATATGGTCGTGACTGTAGTGATCGTCATCATCGTATAAAAGCATTGACTTCACACTCGTCCCCATCAGGCCCGATGTGTGATTCATCAACATCCTGACTGTGATATTTTTATACCTGGCATCTGCCATTTTAAAGTCGGGGATATAGTCCGTGACCGGCTTATCAAGCTCCACCCTTCCATCATCAACAAGTCGCATCACAGCTGCTGTCGAGTATATCTTGCTGACAGATCCCACACAATACACATACTCTTTATCTGCATCTGCAGACTCCCATCCATTTACGGCAGAGCGCTCACCTGATGATGAAGTATCTGAGCCGTTACTTTTTTCAGATAAATCATCTGCTGTAATCTCCGCTGCAGCCGGCTTCGATGATGCCATATAAATATAACATCCGACACCCAACAGCAGTGCCATAGCAACAAAAACAATTATCTTATTATACATTCTTTTTCTACGTTTTTTTATCATATGACCTCCATCCTTTCAGTGCTGCCCATGTAGCCATGTTCATGGATCTGTCTGTTTCACCGGAGTTTCCGATCAGACCGTCACTTATATTCATACTGATATAAGCTCTGCCATCACTCCGTCATCAGCTCTGTCACGGATATTTTTCTGATCTTTCCGGCGCTTATATATGTTACTATATAGCAGAATAATAACAGTAAAACATCCGTAATAATAATCACTACTACATTGGTCTCTGCAACCGTCGCAAAGCCTGCACCCCAAAACATATTATTAAATACAATCCCGCATACTGTTGCTATCGCTACTCCTAAAACAGTAACCGGCATAAACCGTATCGCAATCTGTTTCATAAGATCTTTTGAAGAGTAGCCGAGCCCCTTCATGATACCGAGATTTTTCCTCTGTCGTCTCACCTCGTTTGATGTGATGATATAGAGCAGAACGCCGACTATGATCGCTATCAGAACAAGTCCGATTATAGTGAATAGTTTTGTCTTCTCGGCGATCGGTACCATCTGGGTTTTGATTATCCCGTCATAACAATACGTTTCCTTGATAGCGAAGTTACGGCTGTTTCCGGTGATCAGTTTATCACCGTCCATCACTGCGTAATCCACATCTGTGACACCGTATTGATTCAGCAAAACTGCGATCTTTTCCTCCACAGCCGATCGTATCCTGTCCTCGGAACTGCCTGTCACATCTGTTTCTGTTACGGCACTCTTCGCCGAGCCGCCAAAGTGTGCGTCTATCACTTTCTCCAGTTCTGTCGTCTCGACACCCTCTGCGGGATACACCTGAACATAGTTTTTTCTTGCAAAAATATTCAACCTTTCATATGCCTCAGACGTCATAAAAATAGTGGATCCGCCGTTTTGCATACTGCCTACCAATCCGGTGATGATATAGTTTCTTTCATGCCCGTTTTGCTCAAGGATGATACTGTCACCTACGCCGAGTCCTGACTTCCTGCTTCTCCTCATACATATCATCACCTCGTTATCATGCTCGGGAAATCTTCCTTCATAAGGATATATATTCTCAGCATCACGAAAATCATTAAAAATGATCGCCATACCGGAATCAGTAGATCCTTTGACGGATACTATCTCTCCCAGATAGGTCGGAAATGCTTTCCTGACCTCCGGAAGTGTCTTTATCTCATCAGTTATCTCATCCACATCCACGCCACTTACAGTTCTGACCCATACGGCATCCACATCGGTCCCCATCATGGAGAGCAGACCGGTTACGCCGTCCTTCATAAAGTCATATGTCATCGCAGCAAATAACAGTGCAGTTCCGGATGCTATGATGCAGATGCAGATCCCTACCGAAGCCTTTATATTTTTAAAGAATCCCTTCAATGCAAGTCCTGCATTGATACCGATATGCAGCTTCTCAAGAGGTATAAAGTTCCTCTTAAAATTATGTGTATTTATCCCTTTTCTGAGCGCTGTCACCGGAGGATACTTTTTGATAGTTGCTGCCTTTGTAAGAGCAAATATCACAACCAAAAGGATGACTGCCAGTGCGGCCGGAAAGGCATAAAACAGATTTCCTGTTCCGTATACATTTCTCCCGATCATAGACCTGATCAACATGTTTACAAATGGAGTTACGGAAACTGCCAAAGCACCACCCAAAACGGCTCCGAGTCCACCCGAGATCACATACTCATATACATATGCAAGAGAGATCTCTCTCGATCGGTACCCAAGAGCTTCCAGCACTCCGATACTTTGCATCTGGTCCTCGATATCGCCGGATATCTTATGACGAATCGTAAAAAGCGCTGCTACCAGCGTTACCATAGCCAGGAATACCAGCATGAACATAAACATTTCAAGGAACGTGGTTTCATTTGTTTTTTCCGAGATGTCTTTATTATAACTCGTCTTATAGCTTATATCTTCGAGCGCTATTTCATTGCATTTATCCAAAAAATCATCATAATCAAAGGCGGTTGTCCTGTCAAAAAACAAACCCTGATATTCACCATAGCCCTGATCGTTTTGAAAGAGCTTTGCGAACAACTCATAATCAGCATCCGAAAGAATAACCTTATAACTATATCCATCCGAACTGTAAAGTCCCGTCTCATAGAAACCGACTACGGTAAAGGCATACTCACTACCATTTTTG
>JAFSTZ010000360.1 GCA_017445525.1 Eubacterium sp. | reverse complement strand
TTTGAGTCAGCACGGAGTGTGCTCCAGAAGAGAAGCTGACAGATGGATAGCAGACAGAAGAGTAAAGATAAATGACAGGGTTGCTGTGACCGGTGATCAGGTTTACGAGCATGATGTTGTTTATGTTGACGATATACAGGTTGATGATGATTACGAGACCAGAGTTATCGCTTACTACAAACCGGTGGGTGTTATCTGTACAACATCGGACAAAGAACACCCGAATCTTACAGACGTCATCGATTATCCGGAAAGGTTATTTCCGATAGGACGGCTCGACAAGGATTCATCAGGACTTTTGCTTCTGACAAATGACGGTATCCTTGCCGATGAACTTATGCGCGGCAGAAATGATCATGAAAAAGAGTATGAGGTTCAAACTGACAAAGCTATGACTGACAGTGTAGCAGCTGCAATGGAGCAGGGGGTTCCCATACTTGATACTATGACTAAACCATGCAGGATCATCAACAGAGACGGCAAACGATTCAACATCATCCTGACTCAGGGACTGAATCGTCAGATACGCAGGATGTGTGAGTACTTCGGATATAAAGTAACAAGCCTTAAAAGGATACGTTTTGTATCGATAGATCTTGGCGATTTGCATGAAGGCAACTACAGAGAATTGGATACAGATGAGATAAGGGGATTGAAAGATGGGTGTCAATATGAAAAATGACAGGATGAAGGAGCTCGTTGAAATCCTCGATAGGGCAGCTGCAGCGTATTACTCAGGTGAAGACGAGATCATGTCAAACTATGAGTACGACAGTCTATACGACGAGCTTGTCGCACTTGAGGAGGAGACGGGCGTTGTTATGTCCGGATCACCAACCGCAAAGGTTGGATATGAGATCCTCAGTGAACTGCCAAAGGAAGCCCATGTGGCACCGATGTTATCTCTTTCCAAAACAAAAAGCGTAGACGAACTGGTTGACTGGCTCGGAAACAATAAAGGGCTTCTGTCCATGAAGCTTGACGGATTGAGTATCATACTTACTTATGACGGTGGTGTACTCGTCAAAGCGCTTACCAGAGGGAACGGTGAGGTTGGCGAGGTCATCACAAATAATGCAAGGACATTCAAGAATCTCCCAACCCGTATACCCTTTAGCGGACGTATGGTGCTTAGGGGAGAAGCTCTGATCAGATATTCTGATTTCAATATCTTAAATAACGACTCATCAGGTGATGAATCCGAGATCAAAGAATACAAAAATCCCAGAAACCTGTGCAGCGGGAGTGTGAGACAGTTAAACAACAAGATCACTGCAAAGCGGCGGGTTCATTTTTTTGCTTATAATCTTATCGAGATCACTCTGCCATCAGATGGAACGAAAGATCAGATCCCTTCACAGGATAGCGGAAGCAAACAAAGCACTCTTGAGTTTATAAAAAAACAGGGCTTTGAACTTGCTCCTTATAAATGTGTAACTGCGGACAATCTTACTTCATCGGTTGAGGAGTTTTCAGAAGAGGTAAAGGTTTCGGATCTGCCAAGCGACGGTCTGGTACTGACATATGACGATATTGCATACAGCAGAAGTCTGGGGCGTACTGCAAAAGCTCCCAGGGACTCCATCGCTCTTAAGTGGGCGGACGAGCTGGCAGAGACGAAGCTTATAGATATCGAGTGGAGTGCCTCCAGGACAGGACTTATCAATCCCATAGCGGTATTTGAACCCGTGGA
>JAFSTZ010000359.1 GCA_017445525.1 Eubacterium sp. | reverse complement strand
GGATATAAGGTATACTTTACCAAAAACGGGATATTCAAACTATCAAAGGTCATAAAGTCAGGTAAGACAAAGACCTTTACCATCAAAAAGGACTCGGGACTGCAGCTGATAGCTGTAAAGAAATCAAAGAAAGTAACAAAGGCGCAGCTGAACAGTGCAGGGTTCAGCTCAAAGATAAAAACCTATACATATGATATAGAAGACGGAGGGAACACGTCAGGAGGCGATACCAACAGTTCAACTTCAAATCCATCTGCCAGCCAGGCACCGGGCAGTTCGGCAGCTCCAACCGGAACGACCAAGCCTTCTGCAACGGCGTCTGCCAAACCGACAGCCAGTGCATCAGCTAAACCGACAGCAAATGCTTCAACGCAGCCGACCGGATCAGGATCAACAACTATGACCGGACTGACTGCGATAAAGGCTGACACAACGAAGCCGGCAGCCCTGACCTATACTGAATCATCAGCCACATCCATAACTATCAAAGCGGCAGCAAACTACGCCACGGCAGAGACCGGTACGGGATATACCATCGCTGCTGATGGCAGCACATCGGTGTTGACTATCTCATCTGCAGGAACTTACGTGGTTAAAACCGATGGAACAAGTGCCATCACCGGTAGAATAGAGATAGCGAAAGGTATAGGAGCTGTGACTCTGGTACTTGCGGGAGTGAATCTGACATCGGATGTCAAGGGTGACAGCGCAGTTATCGAATCCAAGAAGTCAAACAACTTATCAATAATCCTGAAATCAGGTACGACAAACACTCTGACTTCAACCGGTGTGGGAGAGGCTGACGAGGACGACCCGACCGATATGGATTATCCTTCAGGGATACTTGCAGGAAAAGGCGGCACACTGAAAATAGGCGGATCCGGCACGCTGAATATCAACTCGACAAACGGCTCCGGTATCAAGGTCAAGTACAACGAAGCGGGAACAAACGGCGAGATAGACACCACATGCCCGTCAGACGATAACTTCTGGGCGACCACACTCACCATTCAGGACAGCCCGACCATCAACATAACCTGCAACTCGGCAGATGAAGCTGCTTATAAATCAAACAACTACAACACCGACAGCTACGACGCGCATCAGGACGGCATCGCATCCAAGAACAGTCTCGCCATCTACGGTGGAAAAATAACCATAGCTGCGGGTGATGACGGTATACATGCAGAAGCAACTTCACACATTGTAGACGGTACCATCACTGTCAAGTCATCAACAGAAGGACTCGAGGGCGCAAGAGTAGTGATCGACGGAGGAACGATAGAGCTTAACACATATGATGATGGCATCAACGCAGCAAACGGCGATATCACAACAAATACCCAAACCGGTGAGGATGTAAATATCTTCAATATCACCATCAATGCAGGAACTGTAACAGTAAACTGCGAGGGCGATGGCATAGACTCAAACGGAAACGCATTTATAGTAGGAGGAACGGTAGCGGTATACGGACCTTCAAGCGGAGGTAACGGCGCGCTGGATGTGGCAGATCGCACAGGAACTCTTCTGGTGAGCGGAGGCACCCTGACAGCTACCGCAGGAACATCAGACATGGCAGTGACTCCGTCTACAGGCGGACTTGGATTTGTGGCATTCACAGCAACAAGCACCATATCAGCCGGAACTACTCTGAAGATCACTGACTCTTCAGGAAAACAGGTCGGAACAGTTACTACGAAAAAGTCGACCAAGTGGATCCTCTACAGTAGCTCGGGCATAACAAACGGCAGCTCTTATAATCTCGTAAACGGGAGCTCTACTGTGGCAACCGCTACAGCCGGTCAGGGAAGTGCAGGCGGTATGGGAGGCGGTATGACACCGCCAAACGGATCTACGGGAGGTCCCGGAGGCATGACTCCACCGAACGGATCCACGGGCGGCCCCGGAGGTATGACTCCGCCGAACTTTAACGGATGATAACAAATTGTAGATAATCACCATGGAAAACCCGGAGGGCGGTATAGCCTCCGGGTTTTATCATGATAGTTTGCTGATTTGACAAGTGACATGTTATATGATATCATATCACCATTGTTTATGGTTGAGCCTTCTGAAAAAATGATTACTATCATA
Source organism: Eubacterium sp. (assembly GCA_017445525.1). Taxonomy (GTDB): domain Bacteria; phylum Bacillota; class Clostridia; order Lachnospirales; family Lachnospiraceae; genus Eubacterium_F. The sequence continues at coordinate 3,541 of JAFSTZ010000359.1, read as the reverse complement.
GGTATACTTCACGAGGTTCATCATTTATTCAAAACTATATCAAAAGGAGGAAGTAACATGTTAGTTTTTTCAGTGATTCTGGGGATAATCCTGATATGCGGAGGGTTTTCATTTATCTTCACACCGCTTTCAACACTGATGTCAGTAGGATACTTTATCATCATCCTTTTCTTTATCTCCGGTATTTACAATGTCATCAGGGGGATCAAAGAAAAAGCATATAATTTTGACTTTTTCTTTGGTATACTGAGTATAGTTCTCGGTATTGTGTTGCTGTTTATCCCGGACGCTACTCCGGAAGCGGTTGCTACGGGCGTTGCCTTACTCAACAGCACACTTATCCTGTATGTGGCTGCAGGATGGTTCTTTATCAAAGGAATCCTCACTATCGTAGATTCCATCAGGGCAAAGAAGCTGGGAGTTGGTAACGGATCAGTTTTCTTTGGAGTGATACTCGGCATCCTGGAGATCGGACTTACCGTATTCTCGATCCTGCATCCGATAGTACTTGCTATTGCAGTTGCATGGCTTATCGGCTTCTACTTTATCGAGGCAGGTATCAGCATGATCGCTATTGCCAGTATAGTTGACCGTGTTAAAACCGATATCGCAGGTGCGGCAGTCGGAGCTGCAGCAAGTGCGGTTGCTGAAGAATCGGATAAATAAAACCATAACATATAAACACAAACAGGCGCCGGTTTGATCCGACGCCTGCTTTTTTATAATCCGATCACCATCACTCATCCAACTGTATCCCTGCCAGCAGGCTTGCGAGCGAGCCACCTGAACTGCCTTCATCGTGGTACTCCAAAGGCTCCTTCTCTTCATCCTCGAGCTCAGGTGCGTCTTCTTCAAGAGCCTGTTTCATACTGAGCTTTATCTTTCCTTCATCAACTGAGAGTATCTTTACCTTTACTCTGTCACCGTACTTTACAACTTCCTTCGGTGATTTCAAAAACTTGTTGGTTATCTCGGAGATATGCACCAGTCCGGTCAGATCATCACCTATATCAACAAAGCAACCATAGGGCTCGATCCTTACTACCTCACCCTCGGTGATATAACCCTTTTGCAGAGCATTTATCTTTTTATCATGAGCTGCGGCTGCGAGCTCTCTCTCGACCTCTTTTGCTGAAAGAACAAGCTTGTTGTTCTCTCTGTCACAGGTGATGACCACAACCTGAAGAGTCTTTCCTACATATGTATCCACGTCCTCAACGAAGTCCAAAGCCAGCTGGGATGCCGGTATAAATGCCCGCTGCCCTTCAAGATACGTGATCACTCCGCCGTTTACCGAGGTCTGAACCTTTACTCTGAATACCTCATGAGTATCCATGGCTTCCTTCAGTCTCTCCCAGGCGGTGTCTCTGACTGCTTCCTTTCGAGATAACAAAACCCTGCCCTGTCCGTCATCCGCATCCAGCACGACTGCCGTTATGGGATCTCCGGTACGCAGCTCATCCATAGCATGAAAGTCCGGATCATCACTGTACTCATCCGGCAGGATAACTCCCTGCGAGAAGGTGTTTAAATCTACTAAAACCTCTTCCTCCTCGACACTGATGATAGTTCCGTGTACGATATCTCCCTCCCTGAAACGCTTTAGAGAAGCATTTATCTCCTCTTCAAAATCTGCCATTGATTCCATAGTTTGACTCCTTTTTTTATTGTTTGATATATATAAATCTCCTTCTCAAGCTCAGACTGCACAACTACGATACAGCCTGATTCAACGAACACATACCTATCCCAGCAATCCCATCAGTTCTTCCGCTGAAAGGCTCGCCAGCGACTTGGACTCACCGGACAGTATCGCATCCGCCAGATCCTTTTTACCGCTATATCCCTTTTTTACCGGAATTGCTTTTTTAGCCATTAATAAAACTCCTTTAAAATACAATTATACTCTCTGAGATGCTTCACTTTTTTTATCTTTTTAAACAGTTTGTCCCCTTCCGGATGTGATGCCTTCAGATGCGTCCACAGTTCCTTCATCTTGAACAGAACCGGCGTCTCACCGAAGAGAACCTCCTCGTATCTGCCCTGCAGATCTTTCACATAATCATATATCACATTTAGGTCAGAATAGTCTGCTTTCTTTTGATCGTTTCCGGCAAATCCCGGATGAGAGAGATAACCTCTGCCGATCATGACGTAGTCGAGGGTGGGGTATTTATCTTGGATTCTTTTTACATCTTTTTCAGTACAAATATCGCCGTTATAACAGAGGCTGATCTTGCTGCTTGATTCTTTACCATCTTGCTTCGGTATCGGATCATCATCTGTTTCAATCGTCATAGATCCTTTCGAAACATGATCGTTTTGCGCTGTGTTTACCGTCATACATCCATCCGAAGTCTGATCATCGGGCTTATAATTATATGCGTGATCAAACACTTCCTCATGCACACCCGGCTCATACATCTCTTCCCTCGTGCGCAGATGAAGTATCAACAGTGACACGGGATACTTATTATAAATGTCAAGCAATCTCGGAAATTCATCAACAGAGCTGAAACCTATACGCGACTTGATAGAAATAGCAAGAGGACATCTATCATAAATCTCGTATAAAAATCTATCAAGCTTTTCGGGTTCTATCAAAAATGCTGCGCCCTTTCCTTTGGGTACTACGGTGCCGGACGGACATCCGAGATTCAGGTTTACTTCCGTATAGCCAAGCTCCTGCATGTGTGATGCAGCCTGCAAAAACTCGTCAGCTTTGGTAGTCATGATCTGCGGTACTATATGCAGACCGGGATTGTTCTCCGGAGCGATATCACGCAGCTCCTTCTTTCTCATGATGCCACCGTCCCTGGTCGTAACAAACGGTGTATAGTAGGCATCGATTCCACCAAAGTGAGCGTCATAAACCTGCCTGAAAATATAGCCTGTTATCCCCTCGAGGGGCGCAAATAAATACTTCATAAAATAATTATCCGATCATCAGCGGATCGAATTCAAGTACTCCTTAACCTGATTTCTTGCATCCGGAATGTCCTCACAGTAGATGCTGATCCCCTCTCTCACGTCCGCATCCGGACAGAGTTCGCGTATATCGCTTGTACTTGAACCGAACCCGGCACTTCCCTGCGTGGCTATGAGATCGATAGTTTTGCCGGAGAGATCAGCGTCCTCAAGGAACGTCGCCACCGGCATCGGTATGGTACCCCACCAGATAGGATAGATAAGTATGATCCTGTTGGTTCCGGATACATCTATCGGTTCTATCGCCGGCCTCGCCTGTTCATTTTTCTCTGTACTGGCTATAGAAACTGTATCATTATAAGACGATGGATATTTATCTCCGGTCAGCGTGATGGGTACCACATCACAATCTATGCACTCCTTTACCATGGAGACTATAAGCTCGTTGCTTCCCATCAGCTGTCCGTTCATCTTGAGAAGTGAAGCTCCCGAAACGGCATCAACATCATCTTCAAAATCAGTGTTACCAAGTCGGGTGAAGTAAACAACCAATGGCTTTTCGCTGAAACCTTCTATCTTTTCTGCATCAGCAATACCGACCGAATCCTGCTCC
>JAFSTZ010000358.1 GCA_017445525.1 Eubacterium sp. | reverse complement strand
CCCCGAAGCCGACCCTCACAGTCACCGGCCTCGATAAGCTCCCATCCGACATTGACCCCGTAGCAGTCGAAGCCATCCTCGCCCTCGACCCCCGCCCGGCGTATAGATCACAAAAAAAAGATGACACACGTAGTTATCATCTAAGATTTGGTAATTATGACATAGATTTTAGAGCGACTGATGATAGATTAATCATTACTCAAGCAAGAAAAACAAAATAGTTTCCATTTTGGCGAAGCCCTATTAGTATGAGGATATTTTTTAATTCGGGAGCGCCTGATTTAGTGTTCACTTGTTTGTGTACATTTTAGTGCCCATTCGGGAGCGCCTGATTTAGTGTTCACTTGTTTGTCTATATTTAGTGCTCATTCGGGAGCGGCGTTTGCATATATTTTGGACACACTTCATATGTGTGTTCCAAAATATATGTCGAACATCAGCGCTCCCGACATCCGCCTAATTAATCACGACCACTTAATCCATCAGCGCTCCCGACATCCGCCTAATTAATCACGACCACTTAATCCATCAGCGCTCCCGACATCCGCCTGATCATGCAGCACCACCTACTCCACCGTATCCTCATACTCCTGCCTGAGCCTCTCTTTCTCTGAGTCTGGAAGGTTATTAAATATCAACAGCGCGACATCATAATTCTGAGCAAATTTCTTCACGGCGAACAGCCACACCTCGAAGCTCATCGACTTCTCCTTCTTCGGTATGTTCGCCCTCTTTGAGTTCTTGTTATCTATATTCGGATTCAGATCCATAGAGATAGCCATAGCGATCCATGCAGCCAGAGTAACATTGTCATGGAGTACGTCCTTCAGCTGCTTCATATTTTTCTCGGCATCATAAGCGATGCTGTCATCGAGCGGATCCGATGCCGGATTCAGTACGAGTATCGAACCGTCTATATCGAGAGACCTTTTCACTGCCAGAGCTGCGGAGATGTCTGTAGGATCGTTCACCCGATGCCGTATCGCATGCTCTGTATTCCCCGGAAGCCACTTAGTATAGAACTTATCCGATCTGAAGCCGAGCACGGGTATGCCGTGTGTCTCCAGATAGTTCATGGTCTTGTCCGGGTCCGATCCGGGATTGATCCCCGTAGCAACGACGATGACACGGCTTTGCACCATCTCCTGAAGATCCGAAGATATCTTGTGATCTTTTTCAAAGTTTTCACTCACGCCGCCTATCCCGAGAGAGACCATAACGGGTATCCCGACCATCTGCGCGATCATCATGGTAGCAGAGACGGTAGTCACACCGTCCTTCGGCACCGCAAGTGACAGGGGCAGATCGCTCCTGCAGATCCTCACGAGCTCACTCTGGTGATCGGCCAGATGCCGTCTCTCCGAAGTGTGCAGACCGACATGTATTTTTCCATCGATGACTGCGATAAGCGCAGGAACCGCCCCGTTCTGGATGATGAGTTTTTCGATATCCTCGGCGGTTTTATAGAAATCCTGCTGCGCGCCCTCATTTCTCTTGACACCCTCGCTGCCGATACCGTCCATCAGTGCGCCGTGACCGGTCAACCCCATAAAGATACTGGCTGACTCGATGGCGATCACCGGGATTTTGTTGTCTATGGCCTGCTGAATCCTGTCAGCTATGATCAAGTAGTCGCTTTTCATCTGAATATCCTCCATTAACGCCCGTGGTTCTTTAGGCGTTGCCAAGCCATCCGTCTGACAGCTTGCCTGTAACTGTATTATATCACAGCTTTGGGATGTTAGCAAGCGATTTGATTATGCTGACAGAAAAATGGCCGCATTTTTATTGATTTTTGAAAAAGTATTGAAAAAATTGGAAAAATGTTATAAAATATGTTCTGTGTATGCATTTGTGAGTGCACCAGCAGGCTTGAGATATGGGTTTGGATCAGCGGATTTTGGTAGATAGGATCGGAAGGTTGTATGATAGGATCGGTTAAAAGACTTAAGGATGAGATATATGTCAGGACGACCGGGAGATTTGTTGAAGGCAGCACAGAGCTTGATTATCTTTCAAATGCCGCTGTGGTAAAGATTTTTGAAAAGCAGGCTAAAGATGCGATACGTCGACATGGATACCCTGAGCTTACGCCTGCTCAGAAGGCTGAGATCAGAGAGTATTACAGGGATTGTCCGAAGTTTGATACCATTTATCATAGGGTATTCTATGGACGTACGGGCAGGGTTGAGCCCGCATATATGCCGGAGGAGCTGTATTACGGTTATATCGAGCCGTATATGGTGGACCATGAGGCTGCCAGATATATAGACAATAAAACCTACTATGGTCTGCTGTTTAGTGATATAAAGCAGCCGGAGACCATAGCCATGAGGATGGGGTCGGTCTGGTACGGAGGGAGTACGTCGGATGTCAGCGCTTCGGAGCCGGGCCGATCGGATACGGCATTTGGAGCATCTCCAGTGGCGAAGTCAGAGATCCCCGGGCTGTTAAGATCTGCGGGCTCGGAACTCATCTTGAAGATAGCTGAAAACTCTGAGGAGGGAGCCGGCATATTTTTCTTATCAAAAGAGGATCCGGTAACAGATTTTAAAAGAGTTATCAGAGAAATAAAGAATGATCTTATCATCCAAAGGGTGGTAAAACAGCATCCGGCATATGCAGCTTTGCATCCGGAGTCTGTGAATACTCTCCGTATCATGTCATATCTGGATGCGGGTGGCAGAGAAAGACCAAAGGTTGAGATCCTCACCACTGCAGTAAGGGTTGGAACTGGAGGCCTTAGGGTAGATAATGTCACGGCCGGCGGTTTTTTCCTTGGTATAGATGATAAAGGCCGGACTATGGGGCTTGGAGCAGGAGCACGTGGAAAGGTATACAGGGAACATCCGGAGCTCGGTTACGATCTTAAAGGGATTGAGCTGCCCGGAATTGATAAGGTTTATGAGCTCATAAAGAATGCACATCCCGGATTTGGCAAGTTCAGGATCATTTCCTGGGATTTTGCGATAGATGAAAAGTGTGAGCCTGTATTGATAGAGGTAAATCTCGCACTTGGTGGCACGGCAAATATTCAGGCATGTTCGGGGCCTCTTTTTGGGGATAAGACTGCTGAAGTTTGTAGGGAAGTATTTGGTGTCGGGAGATGAAAGGAAGTAAGTACAATGCTGACTAGGGACAACAGATTTATTAAAAGGGAATACAGAAAAGCTCTTTTTCCGATCATGTTTTCCGTTCTTGGGGGAACCCTGAACACCTTTATTGATTCATGTTTTGTTTCACAGAGCATGGGGGCAGATGCCATGGCTGCCATAAATCTGTGTTTGCCTATATTTTTGATACTTTGTATGTTTGGCTCGCTCTTTTCAAATGGTGCATCAGCGGTGTCTGCACAGGAGATAGGTAAAGAGAAGCTGGAAGAGTCAAAATACATTTATTATTCTGCACTTATATGGTGTGTTTTGGTAGGTGTAGTTATCATGATGTCCACTCCTTTTGTGATCAGTCCCTTGTGTGATTTTATGGCAAAGGACGGACAGCTCAGGTCACTGGTGTATGACTATGCTTTGGTTACTATGTTGGGATGTATACCTACCATGATGGTGTATATGCCTATCCGCTATCTGCAGCTTGATGGTAAACCCAAACAGATTTCGATCATGATGGCGATCATGATCGTGATCGATATTGTACTTGATTATCTTTTCCTGTTTGTGTTGAGCTGGGGGATGACCGGCGCTGCACTTGCCAGTGTTATTTCAACGTTTATAGCTACCGTATACGGATTTATTTATTTGCAAAAAGGTGAGCTTTTCAATTTTCAGATAAAAAAACTGAAGATCTGTCATACGGTAGATATCATAAAGTTCGGAGCACAGTCTTCACTTGGGAATCTGTGGGATTCCATAAAAATGTTTTTCCTGAACTCGCTTGTGCTTTCTACACTTGGCGCACCCGGAGCAGCTATATGGGCGGTTTTGAACTCCCTTTCGGAGATGTCTCTGAGTATTTCTTTGGGAGTTCCACAGGCGGCAGTAGCTATGGTCGGGGTATACTATCCGGCCAGAGAGAATGCATCGATCAAGCAGATCATGAATATACAGATAGCCTGGGGACTTGTGCTGAGTATGGGTTACGGATTTCTGCTGGTTGCACTGAAGGAACCTATAGCCATGCTCTTCAAGGTGGATCAGGATCTGTTTATGCCTCTTATCTGTCTTGGAGTAGCGCTTCTGTTTGACACATTTGTCAATATATGGATAAAATACATGAATGCGATAGGCTTCATAGGCTTTGCAGGTATCCTGAACCTGCTCAGAAAGGTTGTTTTGCCTGTGGGCGTTGCGTATAACATTGTTAATTGGAATATGTACTTCTGGGCGTTTTTGCCTTTTGCTAACATACTTGTGGTTCTCATCGGGGGTGCGATGTTATACCTGATATTGCTCAGAAGCAAGAGGAGCTCAAAACCATTGTCAACGGTGCTTCTTTTGGATGAAGAACTGGAGCGAGAGGATAAGATACTTGATTTTTCCATACATCTGACTGATGCTGAGATATGTGATGCGGCTGAAAGGATCAGTGGCTTTTGTGAGATTCACAAGATGGATATAAAGGTACTGACGAAGATATCACTCGCCATTGAAGAATTGATGGTAGTGCTCAAGAACCACTATAAAGAAGATATGGTTGCCGATATGAGAGCGTTTGTAACGGATGATGAAACGGGTCTCCAGATCCGTATAGCAGGAGATAAATATGATGTGTTTGAGGCTGCCAGAGCCGAGGACGCAGATCCTGTAGAGTTTATGGGTGTTACCATGATGGAGAAGCTTGCAACCATGACGAACCACTATTACGCACTTGGGATAAATACTTTGCATAT
>JAFSTZ010000357.1 GCA_017445525.1 Eubacterium sp. | reverse complement strand
GATCATTTTCCTCTTCTATATCCTCAGCCGCAACAGGTATCTTGAGTTCAACCTCTCCCTGAGGCTCTACAGCTACCGGTTCAGGCATCGGCTCCTCCTCTACCACAGGCTCAACAACTTCTTCAACAGGCTCGATCACCTGTTCTTCCACTACTATCGGCTCGGCCACAGGCTCTTCTGTTACCACCGACTCAACAACTTCCTCTACTGTAGGAGCAGGCACCGGCTCTTCTACAACTTCCGGCTCGATTGTATCCTCTACCTCAGGAGTAACTACAGGTTCGGATTCTGCAACTTCCTCTACCACGGTAGTAACCTCAGGCTCTGCCACCTCTATCGGTTCTTCGACTGCAACTATAGGTTCCGGTTCTGCCGCTACCACCGGCTCCGGTTGCGGATAAGTATTGACGTCAGTAAAATCATCTCCGGCTGTCTTGTGAAAATAGCTGGCTGCATCCCATGATCCAACCATCCTGCTCTCGGTATGAGTCTCATTGCTTTCCGGTGCAACCTTCCACTCAACTGCATCAGCAGCCTCCATCGGTGCAGGAAATACAACCGGTGCCGGCTCCGGCTCCGGTGCTTCCTCAACCACAGCCTCTGTCACAAGCTCGGACTCTGCCACTTCCTCAACTACCGGCTCAACTATCGGCTCTGGCTCTACTACGTCCTCAACCACGGGAGCAGCCACTGGCTCCGGCTTCTTCTCGACCGCCGGCTCAGGTGTCGGCTCGGGAGCTGCCATCATCGGTGGCTCCTCCGGTGTCTTGCCGGGATTCTCCTTCTCATATATTCCGAGCAGATAATCCTTCCACATGATGCGCGAAAGATCTGCAATACTTGCGCCGCAAACTCGACAATGCATCTGAGATATCAGATTCATCACACCGCAAGAACACCACCACTTCGCTTTATCAGTGGCCGGCATATAGAGCAGATCCGCATCCCTATCTGTCAGGCGCTGATACTCTCTACGGTAGATATCAGCCAGATCCTTGCCGAGTGCCTCTTCAGCTGTCTTTAATTCCATCAAATAAATCTCCCTTTTTCCTTACAGACCTCAGTCTGCTTACTTCTCTTTCAAAGTGGCATTTCTATACAATATTTTGCGGTATTGATCAGTAGATTGTGTATATATAGAAAGTGTGGAAATCCAACCAACCCAAAAAATTATTATACTATATTTCTTATGATAATGCAAGAAAAATGCTACAAAACTTAGATATTTCTATTCGCACATGCCTATTGCTGCCATTTCCAAATAACTGGGCATTATTACTTGTCTGTTTTTCCACCTGCTTCGTTGCCTTCAGCGACCAAACTGTCTACCAGACAGTTTGCCTGCACGCATGGCGACTTGCCGATGCCACCGCATCGACGCGTTCAGGCGCCTTGCAGGATGGAGAAAACATCCTGCGTAAAATGTCCAGATATTTGAAAACAGCAACACTAGTTTTTCACATCACTCTACTCAACGATGTCACTCACCTTCGTTAATTACCTTCAACTCCTGCTCAACTCCCTCAAGGTGTTCCTTGGCTTTTCCCGCAAGTTCTACCCCTTCTTTGTAGAGATTTATGGACTCTGCCAGCGACATATCTCCGGCTGCCAGTTTAGAGTTGATCTCCTCCAACCTGTCAAGCGCCTCGTCCACATCAAAATCCTTTTCTTCCATCCCTTACTCCTTTTCCTGTTTTATCACTTCCGTCACTCTTGTTTTTATCTGCCCATCATGTATGCTCAGCACAAGCTCATCATCCCTGTTGATCATATCAACAGACGTTACAGGTATCCCCTCCCTGGAGATGTACCCAAAACCCTTTACAAGCTTTGCGGTAGGCGAGTTGCCATGCAGAGTCGCTATCTGCACATCCAGTCGATGTTTCCTGCGATTCATCAGTTCATCGATGTTTACATAGAGCCCATCATACAATCGTACCAGGCGATCCATATTTCTCTGAAGTACAACCTTGGGATCATACCTGCCCAGTCGCTCCCTCTTACTCTCCAGTACGAGCAACTTCTTGCGAACTATCTGTCTGATACAGGACTGTATAGAGGCATCCAGCTGTTTTATACGTCTGATGTCCGACATAACATCAGGGATGACTCCTTGCGCAGCATAGGTAGGTGTCGAAAATCTCTTATCCGCCACCAGATCTATCAGAGTCCAGTCCCTCTCATGCCCGACACCGGTCACCACGGGGGTCTGAGCGGCAAACACAGCTCTTACTACCCCCTCATCGTCAAAAGGGGAGAGATCCTCGCTGGATCCACCTCCCCTACTTACTATGATCAAATCATATCCACCCGCATCCATCTTGCGGATGCCATCAATAATTGACGCAGGAGCAGAAGCCCCCTGCACTGTAACACTATACAAAAACAGCCGGACATATGGATTTCTGTCATGCGCAACTCGACAGATATCCCTTATGGCATCTCCGTCCTTGGAAGAAACTATACCAATCTTTGAGGGATACTTTGGTATCTCCTTCTTTTTCTCTATGTCAAACAGCCCCTCCGCCTGAAGCTTTTCCTTCAGAAGCTTCAGCTCGAGCTTCTCGTCACCTTCGCCCAGATCAAAGACCCTGGCCACAACCAGCTCGCCTTCACTTCGTCTGGTATTGAACCGGATGCTTCCCAGAAGACCTACCTGCTTTCCATCCTCCAACTTGAACTCAGGCAAAAGATCTGCGGTATTTTTCCAAAGTGTACACTTCAGCACGGACGCGGAGTCTTTAATCGTAAAGAAATGATGTCCTTTCCAGAGGCTGTAGTTTGAGACTTCACCCTTCACCCTGACTATCTGGAACATGCTGTTGTTCAAAAAGTATGTCGCTATCATGTCCGTCACGGCAGTCACGGATTCAAAACCATCTGATACAGACTCACCATCTTTACTTACTATTACTTTATCAGATGAACCATCATCACCGGCGTCGGCGTTCCCAGGCAAGAGATCTCCGTGATACCATCTGGCAAATCTCTCCAGCTGATCCTCTTCGCAGTACCAGTGTTTATCCGAGTAATTCCACTTCGCTCCGAGAGCTTTGGCATCATCTTTTTCACGATACGGAACGTCCAACTGAACCAAGGGCGATATCCTCCTTACTGCACAATCAGTCAAGAGCTTGCGCTATGTCTGCTATGAGATCCTCTTTGTCTTCGAGTCCAAGGGACATCCTGACAAGTCCTGCCGGTATACCAGCCTCTGCTAACTGCTCATCAGTCATCTGTCTATGTGTAGACGTTGCAGGATTCAGACAGCAGGTCCTGGCATCGGCAACGTGTGTCTCTATAGCAGCGAGGCGAAGCTTTTTCATAAATCCTTCTGCACTCTTTCTGCCACCCTCGATCTCAAATGAGACTACTCCGCAGCCACCGTTTGGCATGTACTTTCTACTCAATTCATAATACTTATCTCCCTTAAGTCCCGGATAGCTTACGGAAGTAACTCTCTTATGCCCACTCAAAAACTCAGCCACGGCAAGAGCGTTCTCAACGTGTCTCGGCATACGTACATGCAGAGACTCAAGTCCGAGATTCAATAAAAATGCGTTCTGAGGTGACTGGATCGATCCAAAATCGCGCATAAGCTGTGCTGTACATTTGGTTATAAATGCTCCCTCCAACCCAAACTTCTCAGCATAGGTTATCCCGTGATAAGATTCATCTGGTGTGGTAAGCCCAGGGAACTTATCAGCATGTGCCATCCAGTCGAACTTTCCGCTGTCAACTATAGCTCCACCCACTCCGGCTCCATGACCATCCATATATTTTGTAGTAGAATGAGTAACTATATCAGCGCCCCACTCGATCGGTCTGCAGTTGACCGGCGTCGGAAACGTATTGTCAACGATCAGCGGAACTCCATGTGCATGTGCCGCTGCCGCAAACCGCTCTATATCAAATACTGTCAGAGCCGGATTCGCTATCGTCTCACCGAAAACAGCTCTCGTGTTATCCCTAAATGCCGCCTCCAGCTCCTCATCCGTGCAATCGGGAGATACAAAAGTCGTCTCTATGCCCATCTTTGCCATGGTTACGGCTATAAGGTTAAACGTTCCTCCGTATATCGATGAGGACGCAACGATATGCGACCCGTTTTCACAGATATTAAATAACGCAAAGAAATTAGCTGCCTGTCCCGACGATGTGAGCATACCTGCCGTACCACCCTCGAGCTCAGCTATCTTTGCTGCCACATAGTCGTTTGTCGGGTTCTGAAGTCTGGTATAAAAATACCCGCTGTCCTCCAGATCAAACAGTCTGCCCATAGCCTCACTGGTATCATACTTAAAAGTAGTAGACTGTACTATGGGAACCTGTCTGGGTTCTCCGTTCCCCGGTCTGTAGCCGGCTTGCACACACTGTGTTCCTTTTCCATAATCCTTTGTATCGCTCATGATAACCTCCTTAAACGAAAGGGAAGGCCGGAGATTGCTCTCCGGCCACTAAAGGGATATATGATCAAAAAAAACTGATTAGCAAGATTTATGTGTTCCTCAAATCTGTGCTTATAATACCACCTTTATCGACTTACGTCAACCCCAAATCTGTACAAAATTAATGAGAAATATAGATACTTTTTGGTAAATTTTACCAAATCACTTGCGCACATGTAGATGAAACTCGAAATCGTAATCCTCTATATGGATATTTGAAGGACGATTGTTGTCATCGATAACACGTATGCGACCGTTCAAAACCTCTCCACCCTCATACGTCTTTCCTTTGGTAAACTGCTCAGTATCCACATGCGATATGGCATAATTCTTGAAATCATTGCCATACAACGTCCCCGTTGACGAATCAAAACGAACATCCTTTGATTCTTTTTTTACTCCAAGCTCTGCATTCAGCTGATCAAGCAGCTGTTTTTTAGTATTATCATCCACGAATATGCTTTTCCTTTCCCGATAATCTCGCCATCGCCCTTGCAAGCGACGTTACCGACATCTGATACTCAACCATACTTTGCTTGTGTGAAAGCTGCTCCCTGGCTCTCTCCGCTGCCGCCTCGGCACGAAACTCATCTATCTCCTCGGGACTCTCAGCCGAGTAGACCAGCACAACAACACGATTCGCCTTGACTTGCAACATGCCATCTGAAACGATAGCTATATGCTGCTTATCGTCCGGTGTTTTGAACCGGATCTCACCGATCTCGATGGTCGTTGTCATCTGCTCATGATTTGCCTGGATAGCCATCTCTCCATCCTCGGCCGGAAACACAAGTATAGTAGCCTCACCATCGTAAAACACACGATCACAGGCGATGATCCTCAGATTAAATGTGTTCATGTAAATCCTCCACAGAACATATCTCTACAACATCATTTCTTCTGGAGTTCCTCATGTTTCTTGAAGACATCCTCTATAGTTCCGACGTTGAAAAATGCTCCCTCCTGGATACCGTCAAGCTCGCCGTCGATGATCATCTTGAAGCCTTTGAGCGTTTCATGCAGCGGAACAAACACACCCGGAACACCGGTAAAGTTCTCCGCAACATGGAACGGCTGTGACAAAAATCTCTGAATCTTCCTCGCTCTGTACACAGTCAGCTTGTCGGCGTCGGAAAGCTCTTCCATACCGAGTATGGCTATGATATCCTGGAGTTCCTTGTACTTCTGCAGGATCTCCTGTACCCTTCTCGCTACATTGTAGTGCTCCTCACCTATCACATCCGCCTCAAGGATCCTGGAAGTTGATTCCAGCGGATCAACCGCAGGATAGATACCCTGCTCGGCGATCTTTCTCGAGAGAACCGTGGTTGCATCAAGATGAGAGAACGTCGTCGCAGGCGCCGGGTCGGTAAAGTCATCGGCGGGTACATAAACAGCCTGAACTGATGTGACTGAT
>JAFSTZ010000356.1 GCA_017445525.1 Eubacterium sp. | reverse complement strand
TGCCGCTGCATACGCTGCTGGCTGATGAAGATGTAGGGTATATAATTAGTAGGATAGGCGATATGTGCGGAATCTGATATGGAAAAATATAAGTATTGTGTGTTATATACGACCGCAATGAAGCAGGAGCGTCTGCTACGGCTGCTTAAGAAAAGGCTGCCCGAGGAGCGGGGCGTGGCGTTCGCACCGATGATGGAGAGTTACAGGAGGGACGGCGGCAAGACGTTGGAGTTGAAGCCACTGTTTCCGGGATATATCTTTATCAGATCGGATATGAAGGCCGGCGAGATGCATGAGTTCATACGGAAGTACAAGCCGGAGTTTATGTCATATATAAAGGAACTATGGCTGGCTGAGAAGCTGGCGGCCGGTGAGATGGAGACCGGATCGGCTATCGGAGACGATGAAGTGCCGGATCCGTGGGATATGCAGCTGTCTGATCTGACTGATGAGGAAGCCAAGTATCTGGACCTGCTGCTGGACTTTGACAGGACCGGCGGCGATGTGGCTCCGGATGTTGTCAGATACATGTTTGCCAGGGACGAGGACACCGGTGTTGAGGCGATGATGCCGAGAGACGAGAGAAAGCCGGATGACGATGATGCGACGAGTATCGATGCATCGACAGCAGGGTTGCTGAGGATGTCCTATGGGTACAGAGACAACGGAAAGTGGATAGTCATGAAGGGACCGCTTCGGGCCTTTCAGGATCATATAAAGGATGTAAACAAACACAACAAGAAAGCATTTTTAGACTTCAGTATAGGCGGAAGGATCGTCAGAGCAGGATTCGATGTGAAACCAAAGAAGTACTGGTTCCCCGAGGATGAGGACGCACCCGAGGTGCTTTCCGACGGATCGGAGCTCGATATCGACAGCCTGGTCAAGTCTATGACCAAGTTAAAGAGCGATCCGAAGTCGTCAAGGAAAAAGAAAAAACGCTGGACAGAAGCAAGGAGCAGATCATGACGTAGAACAAACCTGAAACCAATCAACGATGAAGCGTGCCTGACGGTATATTCGACGGGCGGGCGCAGATTCCGGTCATAGCAGCCGTAGAGTGAATCATTGATCACTCCGGGTATGGTGCACAGTCACTGTTTACGGCAATTCATCACCGCAGGATCAGAATGATCGTGTGGATGGCGAAGCTATGGCTTTTTTAGGCGGAAAAGAGAAGTGTCATGACTCTGTATTGATAAACGAAAGAGGTAACTTTTGAAAGGATTAGCAGGCAGGATCGCGAGAAACCTATGGGTGCTGCTCCTGGATATCCTGGCCGTGAATGCGGCCTACTATCTGGGCTTGGTGATCAGGTTTTCGACCAATCTTGAGATAAAACCGGAGGCGATGGATCCGTTTCTTCCGGGATATACCCACTTCGCACCGTTCTATACGGTGATCGCGGTGGTTGTTTTTTATTTATTCAGACTTTACGGCGGGATGTGGCGATATGCCGGGCTGAACGATATGAACCGCATCATCGGAGCAAACGCGGTAACATGCGTCATCCAAGTAGTGGGCACCATTCTTTTTGTCAAAAGGATGCCTATCAGCTACTACATCATCGGAGCCGTGCTGCAGTTTATGTTTATCGTGATCATCAGGTTCTCGAGCAGGTTCTTCCTGGCAGAGCGTCAGAGGATAGCGAGCAGGAAGGAACCTACAGTAGCGACCGTGGTCGTCGGCGCCGGAGATATGGGCAGGCGCGCGGTGCAGCACTTTACGGATCATACGGCTTTCGGAGTCAGTGTCATCTATGACGAGAAGAGTGCCGGCATGATGCAGGACGGCATCCGTGTGGTAGGCGGAGAGTTTGAAGAGGTTCTGAAAACATATGAGATAGAAGCTATCTGTATTGCCGATACAAAGCTTACTTCCGAGACAAAGAAGGCAATCAAAAAAGCGTGTGATGATCAGGGACTGGAGCTCATCGACTTCACGGGGAAGTTCTCCAATCTCGGTGGCAGCATCTCTCTGACAGCGCTTTTGGAGAAGGCAGCGGGGCCGGTTGAGATAGTCATCGCCGGTGATGTATACGGAGCGTCACGATCCACGGATGTTATCGGTCATACTGATCCGGGTACAGGAGAAGTCAGCTTGAACTCCGGGGCGACAGGCATTGTCTACGCATCGGGAGCTGAGGCCATGGAGACGATCGCAGGAAGATACGACATCGTCTCAGTTAGCACTTCGACAGTCGGATCCGGAGAGAGTGACGGTAGTCAAACAGCCGGATCAGGAGCAGCATCTGTCGGGATGCCATGTCTTCGGATAGAATTGAGAAAACCCGGTCAGGACACTGCATATGATAAATGGATGCAGAAGTATAAAGAGGAGACCGGCGGAGAGGTGAGCTTCTTTTGATAAAGGATTTTTCGGCGGATCAGAGATTTACGGGTCTGACGCCGCTTAACAAGAGAGTATTTCTCGCGTCTCCCACCATGCACGGTGAGGAGCAGTATTATATAAATGAAGCCTTCGACACAAACTGGGTTACAACGGCAGGCAGTAATATTTTTGCTATAGAGGAGCAGTTGGCAGAGTACATAGGCTGTACCCATACTGTAGCACTTGCCTCAGGCACATCGGCACTGCATCTCGCGACCAAGCTGGCCGGTGAGGCACTGTACGGACAGGCAAAGCCTGATGCAGGGACTCTGGCCGGACACAAGGTGTTTTGCTCGGATGTCACTTTTGACGCTTCGGTGAATCCGG
>JAFSTZ010000355.1 GCA_017445525.1 Eubacterium sp. | reverse complement strand
TTGCCAAAGCCGCCAGTGATCACGCCACCTCTGACACCGTCATAGCCGGCACTCTTCGGGTTGGAATCGTTTATCAAAAGTGTTCCCATCTTATCTACAAATATTACCGCACCATCATCCTCCGGCTCAGTAAGCCCGCGGTTGATACAGTGACCGTTCAGGTCAAGGACGATATCGGTCCCCGGTGTAACTTCCATCATACCCGTAGTATTCACATCCTGACCGAGAGTTATCACTGCCTTACCGGAACCCAATGTCTTGGTGGACGCGTATTTCCATGCCAATCCAAAATTGGTAAAATCTTTTTCCTCTTTTATGTTTCCGTTCGAACCGAGTATCTCTACGGTATGATCTTTTTTATTCTTGATCTTTTCCATATTTTTTACGAGCTTCACCTCGGAATCATCACTTGAATCGGTAACTTTATACTTGTCATCAGAGGATTTATAAACGAAATAATAACTCGGTTCCACTGAGTTGTTTTCACCATATCCGTTTGTCAGAACCTCAAAAAACTCAGGCAGAGCAAATACGATACGGGAGTTCTTACTGAACTTGCCCGTAACCTCCATCTTGTTGAAATTGATGAAATAAATACCATCATCATCATCTCCTGAAGCTGTATTATTTTTGATAGCGATAGCACCACCTGCAAAGATTATCTGTCCGCCATCACTTGCGATACCACCGCCCGTAGTCTCTGCAGTATTCTCTGTTATGGAAGTGTTCTTCATGATGACAGATGCACCGTCTTCAAGATAAATACCACCTCCGCACTTAGCTGTGTTTCCTGTTATCTTCACATCCTCCAGAGAAAGTGTGGCGCCCTTGGCTACACAGATTCCGCCACCGTTTCCGGTATTGTTACCGCCGGTTATCTTTCCGTCATGATCCTCAGAAGAATCAACGATAGTGAGCTTTTCCTTTTCCTCCATGACGATAGCGTATCCGTCATCCGCTGCCTCTGTGATATTTCTGTTGATAGTTTTTCCGTTCAGATCTATAGTGATCAGCATCCCCACGGAGATATGGATGGCACTGTCCTCCTCCGTTGCATTTATATCATCGGTCAGCTGATATATGATATCCTTGGACTCGGTCGCATCGATCTTTTCCTGGAGCTCTGCCCAGGACCCGACCTCAACAACCTCCGTTTTTGCGGAAGACGGCGTAGCCTGATAAACCTCACCGAAAAGTGAAGCCACCATCGTAAATATAAGGATGGGAATCATTTTTCTAAATCTCTTTCGCATACGACATCCTCCTATAGTAAGCTGTTATCAGTCTTTTGTTGTCCTCTTTTTCGTTACCAATGCTGTCACTACACAAACCAGGATCGAGATAACCGCTATCACCGTTCCAGCTATCATGACTGTCACACCGTCGGAAATCAGTGAGCCGGTCATCGTACCGTCCTCGCTTTTCCACTGCGCGTAGAATGTGATCTTGTCACCACGTTTATCCGTGAGATTTATGGCAGTTGCTTTGTTATCGAAGGCCATCCCGGAGCCGTCCGGCTCACTGTTCCATCCGGCAAACTTGTATCCTTTTTTTCTGAAATAATTCGTCGGGAATGTAAACTTCTTGTCATAGGTCGCAGTTCTGTTTGTAACACTTCCGGTGACATCATCACCGTTTTTATCAAATGCAATAGTATAGGTGATCGGTTTCAAAACAGCTGTTAATGTATCATTTTCAACTCCGAAATAATACTTGTATTTACCGGTCACCTCGTTAAACTCGATAGTTCCCGAGCTTCCTGATTTCTTGAACTTTGACAGATAGTAGCCCGGCTTGACTTCCGGTGTCTCGATATCGATACAGTCGGATTGATAACCCTTTTCCGTCGTAACCAGCTGATCATCAACCATGATCTTCAACTTCAGCGGGAATACAAATCTCACTGTCACTCTCTGTGTATATACCGGGTTTACATTGCTTCCGGTCTTGTAACTCAGAGCATAGGTGCTCTGGTGATTTCGTCCGAGATTACTCCGGATCGTGAAGTCTTCAGTTCCCTGAAATGAGATCGTATCATTTTCCGGGAAGCTGAGGTTTTCTACAGTTAAGTCATCCTCATCAGAAAGCGTCCACGCAACCCCGTACTGATCAACTGCCTTTGTGGTTAGCTTGCAATCCTCGGCATTATTGGCATCGATCTCGCGCTTATAGGTTGCTTCAAAGTTTGCCGGATACGGAAAATCACAGCCTGAAATATTCACATAAGAGTATTCATGGACTACGCCATAGTCATCTACAACGATATGGGTATTTCCACAGTTGATGCCGTTGACCATAACCTGGACATCTGCCCCCCAGTCAGGAAATCCTCCGGGCGTTCCGAACTTGGTCTCCACTGTTACATGTGACGGGAAACAGTCTCCACAGTCAATTCCGGTTTTTGACCAGTATCCGTCGCTGTGATCAACATATTTTTTTATATCTGTAGAGCTCCATACCAGCTCTTCTTTTCCTCTGCCGTTTTTCGGTTTTCCGTAGACATAAACATAGCAGTAATCCCAATGGTCCGCATCGTCGGTAACATCGATAAAAACGTTACATTTATATCCGGAATTCGTCGCTTTCAAAAGTTTTCTCACTCTGACCTCCGGGTAGTCCTCATCAATCTGGATCGTATAGTCCGGGTGGTCACAGCTGAACACTTCCTCAGGTGATGCACTGTTATAATCGGAATAATCATCGGTCAGATCTCCTGCTCCGTCGGCTACTATACCAATAAAGCTTCCCTTTTCCAGTTTTCCGCGTATCCTGAGCTTTTTTAATCTGTAAAAATGTATATTCCTGTTGTCTCCGTTAAGATCTGTGTTTACGTAAATATAAATACGTCCGCCCTTCAGCGTGATCCTCCCGCCGCTGGCCTGGTTAGACATATGGATGGCACCGCCGTAAAATGCCGATCCATGGACGATCTCACAATCCTCCAGTTCCAGATTTCCTTTAAAGTATCCGAAACCACCCGCAGAAGTGATATCTGTCGTGTGATTCTCGTCTGCCTTGACATTTTTAAGAGAAACGGTGATATTATCATTTGCACAGATAGCCCCACCGTATGTTTTTGCTTCATTCTGCTTAAACTCACAATCGTTGAGTGCTAAGTCTCCACCCAGACAGTAGACAGCTCCTCCTTTTGCGCCGTGATTGTTCATGAAATCACAATCATCGATCACAAGCGGGGTTGAATGGTTATGGAATAATCCGCCACCGCCGCCCTCGCAGTTATTCTCGTTTACCTGAGAGCCTGACAGCTCAAAGCTGCCTGTGTTGAGGATCGCACCGCCGTCATTATAAGCATAGTTTTGTTTGATCTGTGAATTGGTGATACTTACGCTTCCTCTGTTATAAATCGCGCCGCCGTTCCTTGATTTGTTAGAAAGGATATTGCAACCATCGATATTTACGGAAGCGCCTTCCTCCGCATAGATCGCACCGCCTGCACTTTGTTCATCAGGTTCCGATTTGCCTGCGAATGCCCATGCAAAGAAACTGAACATAGAGAATGATTCATCCCCCGAGTCTTTTGATACCTCTCCTTCCTCGGTCACGCCGTTCTGCTCGATGATCACGCCGGAGAGAGTTACCTCTCCCTGTTTTACATAAATGGCGCCTCCTTTGGGTGAAAAATTGTCGCGGAGAGTGATGTCCGTCGCCAGAAGAGAACCATCTTCGATCATGATCCCGCCTCCGGCCTTGGCCGCACCTCCGCAGATCATCCCGGCTCCGGCTGCACTGTCAACGATCTCGAGCGAAGAACCACCACTGATATGGATAACCTCGCCACCTTCATTATATGTCTTTTTGTCACGCTCTCCGCTTCTACTCAAGCTGTGACCGTTCAGATCCAGGAAGTATTTTCCTCCGTCGCTGAAGGTAAGCGTCTCCTCCATCCCGATATCGGCGTCAAGCGTAACATCACTGCGCTCCTCGAAGGCTGCCTTCAGTGTCAGCTCATCGACGATACCTTTCGGCAATTCTTGCACATCCGTTGTGGATTCTGCCTCGGGTGTTTCCTCCGGCTCACCCTCGGCCTCCGGATCATCCTCAGCCTCAGATTCACTCTCATCATCTGACTCGCCCTCGCCATCCGGGGCGGATACATCTCCTGCTTCGCTGTCATCCTCCGGCTCTTCGATCGAAGGTCCTGCGTTCTCCTCTATCGGATCGTCGATCTCCTCGGTTACTGAAGGTTCATCGTCTATCGCCCCATCCTCGCCGACCGCATAGGCCTTCGGTCCGGAGATCGAAGCTACGCCCATGAAGCTCCAAGCGACAAATAGTATTAACACAGCCCAGGCTATGACTCTTCTGTTAATTCTTGTCATTTTTCTCATAAGCGCAGTCTCCTTTTGTTACTTTTCTCTTTTGATGCCTTTCAATAATGTAACCGTAGCGGTTTACATATCCGTTGCATTTTTATTCAACTGTACCGTCAGATCTTTTCCTACCAAAGATAACCATAACAAGCCATACTACGAGCGCTCCGGCTGCGAAGCCGATCACGAGATACATAATGACCGATCTGTCTGAAGCCAACGAGCCTGTCTCATCGAGCTTGGCTTCCTTCCCGCCGCCTGTAGAACCACTGTCTTCCGCAGACTTCCTGACCTCATAATCCTGCTTAAAGTATATGCGGACCGCTTCCGGTTCCCTGTAAAGAAGCTTATTGTTTTGGAGATTGTATGCGTTCTTCTCTCCGAACATATGGATCGCCAGCTTGTAGTCATCC
>JAFSTZ010000354.1 GCA_017445525.1 Eubacterium sp. | reverse complement strand
TATCCGGCTACGATGGAAAGCACCGTAAAAATTATCTTTATGAGAAATCCCAAGGGCTTTTCGTTGCCTGCTACACAGGCGACTATGTAGTCAACTCCCGCTCCGTTGTAGGTTTGATGGCCGTCGATCAGCGACAGCACGAGGATGATGGTACCGAGGAGCGCCGCACGGATGTATTTGTTGGTGAGAAGTTTTTTGCCGTACTGTTCGCCGTAGCGCAGTGCCAGACAAAAGATGATGGAAACCAGGCCGCATAATGCAGCCAGACCTGCCACCTTCAGGGCAGAGACCACTTCAAATCCGGGAAGCTCGCCTATATCGTAAAACGGCGAGCCGACACCCATGTATTTGGCCACGCCTCTGGCTACAAACGATGATATGACACAGGGAAGGAGAGCACTGTAGTGCATGATCCCGACGCTTACGACCTCGAGCGGAAAAAATGCCGCAGCCATAGGCGTTCCGAACAGAGCTGAGAAAACCGCAGCCATCCCGGCCATGGTCATGGTCTTTTTTTCATCCTTTGAAAACTTCAAAAGCCTGCCAAAGTAGTTTCCTACAGCACCGCCGATCTGCAGAGCAGCACCCTCTCTTCCTACGGATGCTCCCGCAAAGTGAGACATCACTGTAGATATGAACATAAGAGCTGACATGCGGAGTGGGACATCTTCATCAGACTGGATCGAGAGGAGGACGAGATTGGTTCCTTTGTCCTTGTCATCATGCAGAATGTGGTAAAACCAAAGGATGACAACAGCCGTGATCGGAAGGAAAAACAGTGCCCAGCTATGCTCCAGACGAAAATCAGTTACCCATACTATAGCATGATTAAAAGCGCCGCCCACAGCTCCGAGCACCGCTCCTAAAAATACGGAAAAGATGACGCCTCGCGCCATCTCTATATATCTTTCTTCATTATGTTTTACTATGTGTTTTACATCTTTCATGGTTGTTATCTCATGATCTTATCAGATGATTCATAAAATCTGATATATTTATCTGTTTATTATAAATTATTTAAGATATTTATTTGTATATTCATCCATAGGGATCGGCTTGCTGAAGTAATACCCCTGTATGATCTCACAACCGAGCCCGCGCAGGCGATTTACCTGAGATTCCTCCTCGGCACCCTCAGCAAGACACTTAAAGTGCAGCTCCTTTGCCAGGGCGATGATATGCCTGATCACTACCAGATCTTTTTCCCGTTCATCCTCGGTTCCTATATGATCCACAAAGCTTTTATCTATCTTCAGTGTATCAAGAGGCATCTCTGTAAGAAGCGAAAGAGAGGAGTAACCTGTTCCAAAGTCGTCCATGGATATCAGAAAACCTCTGTTCCGAAGATCATTTAAAACATTCAGCATCTGATCCTTGTCGCCGTAAGAGGCGCTCTCCGTGAGCTCAAAGTCTATCAGAGCATGATCGACGTTATATCTGTCCACTATCGATGTCAGATGCTCTGTCAGGTTCCTGTCATACAGACGCGAGCGCGAGAGATTGACTGATATGGGATAGAGGGGCAGGCCTTCAGTCTTCCACCTGTCAAAAGCATTGCAGACTTTATCGAGCACGATATCATCTATCTTTCCTATCGAGCCGTCCTTCTCGAAAAATGGTATAAATCTGTACGGCGGAAGGAACTCGCTTCCTCTGTAATTCCAGCGTATCAGAGCCTCGGCTCCTTTGATGTGAGCCGGTTTGTCTCCGGTGATATCAAACTTGGGCTGCAGATAGACCACAAACTCGTCGCGTTCTATTGCAGTGTCAACATAGGCCTTGATATATGTTCCCCATTGTATGTCCTCATGCATTTTCTCTGTGTAGAGGACTATATCGGTTTTGTCAGGATGTGTTCCCATAGACTGAGCGAGCTTTGCTGCATCAGCCACACGGTTTCCGGATCCCAGTGAAAAACGCATGGGGACGACCCCACAACGGAAAAGTATGCGATAATTCGGATCCTCTTTCAGATGAGAAAGCCTTTCAAAAAAATCCTGCAGCGTTTCCATCATCTTTTCTTCGGGCATATCGCGTATCAGCATGGCGAAATTATCGTTGTGACATCTGGCGCTGGTATAGATAAAATCAGCATTGTTCATCTCTTTTACGATATTTCTCAGAACGTTGTTGGCCACTACGTGTCCGTATACCTCATTGAGCACGCTGAACTGTTTTACATCGAAGTGCACAAAGCAAAAATCTTTTATTCCGGCATCCATTGGCAGTTCGATATATGCCGTGAGATGGTTCCAATTGTAGTGTCTTGTGATAGGATCATAATAAGCGGTATTGTACAGATCCTCCATCGGGATCTCTGCAGGTTTGTCATTTATAACCGGATCCGAGTCATCTCTGACAAGCTCACACTCGTACTGCAGCCTGAACTTTTTTTCGCTTATAAACATGCCGATAACACCGGGATCTTTCATGATGGAAAAATCAGAGAAGACGCGGTGTGCATCATTATCTGCCGCCATTTTCTCAAAGAGCTTATGGATCGATGCTTCTTCGATCATCTCTTCGTCGTCTATTTCGATAGAGTAGAAAAATGTTCCCGGCAGGTCTATCGTTTTCAGTCCCTTGGGATAGTCTATGTCCGTATCATCCGGACGAAACTCGATCCCGATGACCTCACTGTCGAGGCTGTCAATGAAAAACAGACCCGGGTCATCATATGTGCCGAACGCATTTTTACAGACCTCGAGTCTGGCGTCAATCTCGCCCCGGTGAAAGCGCTTTATATCTTCCGCAGAGGTCTCTATGTAGAAAAGCTTTCTGTCCGGTTTATATAACTGGTTTAGTTTGTTTATAAACATGGCCATACTCCTTTATGAGCCAATCGGGTTATTTCTTTTCCAGATTTGCAAACTTGGTCAGGTGTTCAAGCCATCTTAGTTTTACGGTTCCTATCGGACCGTTTCTCTGTTTGCCGATGATGACCTCGGTTACACCCTTTTCTATCTCATCATCGCTTTTTCCCTGCGGATAGTAGTCATCTCTGTATAAAAACATTACCATATCCGCATCCTGCTCTATGGCTCCCGATTCTCTGAGGTCGGAGAGCATGGGCCGCTTGTCGGTTCTGGATTCCGGTCCACGGCTCAGCTGTGACAGGGCGATGATGGGGCAGTTTATTTCACGTGCTATCAGCTTGAGACCTCTCGATATGGTAGAGATCTCCTCTTGCCTGCTGTTTGATCTTCCGTCTCCCGACATCAGCTGGAGGTAGTCTATGATCACAAGTTTTATATCGTGAGACGCCTTCAGTTTGCGGCACTTGGTACGGAAGCCCGTCAGTGTTATACCGGGTGTGTCATCTATGAATATTTTTGAGTTGGCATACAGGTTTGCGCTCTCTGATATATCACGCCACTCGTCGATCGAGAGCTGTCCGGTCCTGATCTTCTGTGAGTCCACATGCGAGTTCATGGACAAAAGTCTCTTTGCCAGCTGAGATGATGACATCTCGAGACTGAATATGACTGTGGGAACGTTCTCCTTTAACGCTGCATGCTCTGCTATGTTCAGTGCAAAAGCAGTTTTACCCATGGCAGGTCTCGCTGCTATCAGGATGAGCTCTGAGGGCTGCAGCCCTGCCGTCATATAGTCAAGATCCCTGAATCCGGTTGAGATACCGGTGACGCGTCCGCCGGCTTTTCCCGCTGCTTCTATGCTGTTTATGGTATCCATCATGATGTCGTGCATGTTGCCGTCACGATGGAGATTTGCCTGGAAGTTTTCCGAGAGCTTGAATATCTCGGCCTCTGCGGACTGGAGCAGATCCTCTGATGTTCCGTCCTCCTTGTATCCCTTGTCGGAGATCTCGTTGGCCAGTTTTAAAACCTGTCTCATATAGGACTTGTCCCGGACTATTTTTACATATCTGTCGATATGAGTTGATGTCGGGACAGTGTTTATGATCTCGGAAAGAAGCTCCGGACTCCTGATATCTGCAGGCACGCCCATGGCACTCATCTTGTTTGAGAGAGTAACCAGATCTACGGGGGCAGACTCCTTGTACAGTTCTTTTATCGCTTCAAAGATCCTTTTACACGGGATATCATAAAAGTCATCCACACTGAGTATCTCGCAGGCATCCGACAGAGTATCGTTGTCTATCAGCACAGATCCGATAACAGACTGCTCGGCCTTTAAGTCATGCGGCATGACTTTTTTCATCATAAGTTCTTCTTCCATATATCCTATATTCCTTTAACGATCACCTTTAACTCTGCAGTAACCTGAGGGTGAAGCTTGAGTGGAACCTGATAAGTCCCGACTGCTTTGATGGGCTCTTTGAGAACCAGCTTCTTTTTGTCTATATCCATATCGAGCTGTTCCTTGGCAGCCACGGAAATCTCTTTTGAT
>JAFSTZ010000353.1 GCA_017445525.1 Eubacterium sp. | reverse complement strand
TGTTCCCATCTCACGCTTGATGGAAGATATCGTCTTCTCAGCGTTGGTTACTGCCTGACGCTTGGCCGGCTCACCGATAAGCCTCTCACCGTCCTTTGTAAATGCGACGATGGACGGCGTTGTTCTGGAGCCCTCCGCATTAGCGATGACTACGGGTTTTCCACCCTCCATAACTGCTACGCAGCTGTTTGTTGTTCCTAAGTCGATTCCGATTATTTTACCCATGATAATCACTCTCCTTTTCCTTATTCAATCAATTCAATACCTTAACCATAGAGTATCTGACTACGGTGTCTTTATATTTATAACCCTTCTGTAACTCCTCTACTACCTGATTGGTTACGTCCGAGTCATCTTCCTCGTGCATAACAGCCTGATGAAGATCCGGATTGAACTCCTGTCCTACCGCCTCTATAGGTGTCACACCCATCTCGGTAAACGCCGTCATCAGCTGCTTGTAAACCGCCTCGATACCTTTTGCAAAGGGGCTTTCCTTTTCTTCATCGGTGAGACCACCAAGTCCGCGTTCCAGATTGTCCACAACCGGAAGTATCTTCTCAACTACCGAACGGGCTCCCATATCAAAGCGGGCTTCCTTCTCTTTCTCCGAGCGGTTTCTGAAGTTTTCAAACTCTGCGAGATTTCGCAGGAGCCTGTCATTTAACTCCGCGATCGTGTCATCGCGGGGATCCTTTTTCTCTTTCTTTTTCTTGCGTTTCCCCTTAGAAGACTTTTCATCAGCTCCATCATCTGCAGATACGTCAGCATCTGTCTTATCCGCTCCGTCAGCAGTCTGTCCTTCGGCCTTATCACCGCCGGTAGATTCGGTGTCTGATCCATCCGCATCGCCTCCTTCCGGATCTTCTTTTTTCTCTACTGAAGACTCACCATCAGTCGCATCCTCCTGCATATCTTCACCTGTTATGGTCACGTCTTCACTCTCCTCAGGCGGAGTTCCCTCCGTGGACGGATCCTCTCCCGCCTGCACCTTATTCTTCAGTTCCTCAGCTGTCATTTCTTCCTCCCTTATCCGTTAAAGACTTTTTCTTAAAAATACCATCAAGTTGTTGCATACAATTTTCAAGAGTGCCTACGACCTTTTGATAATCCATCCTTTTCGGCCCGACTATACCGATCTTGCCGTAGACGCCTTCCTCTATCTGATAGGTGGCCGTCACCACCGAGCAGTCCTTCATGCTCTCTATCGGTGACTCCTCTCCTATATAAACCTGTATCTGATGCTCCTTGTCCTTCTCCATAGGGACATCATTCGCCCAAGCTGTCAGCATCTGTTTCTCTTCAAAGGTGGAGAGAAGTCCCTCCATCTTTTCCTTGTCCATAAGCTCAGGGTACTTGAGGATATTCGTCGCTCCCGAGGTATAAATCTCCTCTTCATCATCCGACATGGTAGCCGCTACTACATCAAGTATCTGTGCAGCAAGTGAGGCATACTCACCGGCCTGATCCCTGATCTTGCTTGCAAGCGCTATAGAGATCTCCGTGATATCAAGTCCATTCAACGCGGTGTTCAACAGAAAATTGAGCTGTGCCAGATCATTCTCAGGAATATCTGTTTCGGTATCGATAAACTTGTTCGTAACGTGATTGTTCTGCGTTACGATCAATACCAGTATCTGATCCTCTGAGGTTCGGCTAAGCTGGATAAACTTGATCCGCCTGTGCTCATATCTGGGCTTGGTGACCATAGAGGTGTAGTTGGTGTTCTGTGCGAGAAGCTTTGCAACCTGCTTCAGCAAAAGGTCTATCTTGTCCTCACGCTCAAGCAGCAGCTCCTGTATATCGCTGACCTCTTTGTTCTTGGACTCCAGTATCGTATCCACATACATCCTGTAAGCCTGATCCGACGGGATACGGCCTGCCGAGGTGTGTGGCTGAAGGATGAGCCCCATCTCCTCGAGATCCGCCATCTCATTCCTGATAGTAGCGGAGCTGAGGTTCAGATCCGTGAACTTCGATACCGTCCTGGATCCTACCGGCTCACCGGTCTCCATATATGTACGGATGATCGCCTCAAGAATCTTCTTCTTGCGATCACTCAGCTCTAATCCCTGATCCATACGCACCTGCTTTCCCGGATACCCTTCACGACCAAATCATGTTCCCAAGGCCGTCTGATCTTCTCTTCTCTGACGCCTTACGGTGTCGTTAGCACTCGCTCTCCTTGAGTGCTAATCATACTTTACCACTACTTTTCCGACTTGTCAACCACTTTTTT
>JAFSTZ010000352.1 GCA_017445525.1 Eubacterium sp. | reverse complement strand
GTTTTCTATCCATGACGCGACTGTAGATGCGCTCGACAAGAACAGAAGTCTTGCCGGAACCGGCAGCCGCCGATACCAAAAGCTCCTGTCCCCTGGAGTCTATAACCGCTTCCTGTTCAGTGGTCCATCTGCGTTCAGCCATCTGTCTCTCCAACCATCTTGTCTATAAGATCCGCCGCTTTTTCAGATCCGTGTTTGTCGCTTACTTCCTTCTTTAACCTGCTCTCTATCCCGCAAATCGATGAATACGCACAGTATCTGCAGGCATCAACCTCAGGCTCTGTTCCGCTGCCGATGATACATGGTTTAACGGAAATATCTCCCTGATATATCCTGTCTCCGAAATCATCTATCTTTGTCAAAGTGTAATCCATCAATCCTTTGAACTGATCCGTAGTCAGAACCTTGGACCAGCTGCCGTGAGGTTTACCGCTTGACGTCGTCGCAACCGGTATGGAGTAGGACTTGGCTCCGCCGGACAAAGTGTCATCCATAAGCTC
This sequence comes from Eubacterium sp., assembly GCA_017445525.1. Taxonomy (GTDB): domain Bacteria; phylum Bacillota; class Clostridia; order Lachnospirales; family Lachnospiraceae; genus Eubacterium_F. The sequence goes on along the minus strand of JAFSTZ010000352.1, from coordinate 2,400 downwards.
ATAACACTCGGAGTTGACGTACCCACCGGGTCTGAAAGCAAGCCTCTCCGACTCCTCGTACTTTCCGGGATCGTCAAGCTCAGGCTTCCATGCATCCGCTTTCTGCTCTATCCCCTGGAACAGCGCCGCCGCGGGGATGACCTCCCGTATCCTGTCATCGCTGTCGGACAGTCCGCCGTACGACATGGCAACCCTCAGATAAGTCAGCAGTTGCAGCTCCAAACCATGGTATACCTTCGCCATCGAAAGCCCCCTGGCACTGCTTTTATAATCAACTATTTTTATATATCTTTTGTCCTCGTCGTCATACACATCAAGTCTGTCTATCTTGCCGACAAGCCTGATCATCTTTCCGGTCGGAAGAGGCCTCTCAAGCACAGGACTATGCAGATCAGCCGGAAAAGAAAGCTCTGCCTCTCGCTGTTCAAACACTCCGACATCCATATGCTTCTTCAGATACACAAGCGAGTTCAGATATACCCTCTTCATCCTGCCGACGGCGTAGGCATTTCTCTTGTCCTGATGGAAGATATCATCCTTGTATTTTTCCGTCTGAGAGTCAAAGCACTCACTGCCAAGCTGCCTCAGATCAGCATCGGATATGTCCTTCCAGTTTGTGTTATCATCCTTCATCCTGTGCACAAGTTCTTCAAGAGAATTATGAAAAATATTCCCGCTATCAGCAACATCCGGTCTGTACTCAGGCCTCTCGTCAAGCTTCAATCCATATCTCAAAAAATGAGCATACGGACATAGCGCAAACTTCTCAAATCTGGTTACAGATCCATATAACTCATCCCCGTAAAGCTTTGCCGCAACGTCCTCGGAAAGTCTCGCACTCCTCCTGTCGCAGTCAGCATTTATATATCCACTTCCGTAAACATCGAGCGACGCATCCTCAGCAGAAAACTGCTCCATGGCAGCTATGCATTTATCTGAAAACATACTTCGTATACTGTTTATCAGATAGGACGGCCTCAGTCCCTCGCCCTCATCATCGATCATGGGATATGTCAGATACAGACACTTCTCCGGGCGGCTCACGAGCCTGTACATATAGAAAAGTTCGCGGTTGTATAACTCCTCCCTGCCCGGTGCCAAAGTCACTCCGATACTCTCTATCTTTTCCCTCTCGGCCTGCGTCAGCAGCCCCTTTGCCTGGGACACTTTGGGGAATACAGTATCGACGTTCCCCATAAAAAACAGATAGTCAACCTCGCGAAGTCTGGTGCGCTCCACATCGCCCACGGTCACCTGATGCGCCGCATACGGGATAAAGCTCACGACCCCCTCGGAGAACCCCGAGCTGATGATCCTGATATAGTCATCAAGACTCACCCTTTCATCTCCCAGAAGCTCCACGACCATATCGAAAACACCCAGGACTGCTCTGTAGATCTTCTTGTATTCCAGGGCTTTCAGCACTTCTTTTTCCGCTTCAAGTTGCGCCGACTTATCATCAAGCTTTACACTCAGACGGTTCCTGACCATAAGTCCGCAAAGACACTTTGAAAAATCTCTCACGGTATGCTGCCCGCCCTTTAGATCCTCCTCGGCTTCCTTTATGGAATCAAAAAATATCTGCCTGGAAGTATTGATCTCCCTCAGATCATCCTCGGAATACCTGCCGTCAGCGTCATAAACCCACTCCTCGGAAAAAGCTTTGTATCCTCTCCTCCCGGTCGCAAGGATATAGTTTTCAAATCTGTCCGCCTGATCGTGCGACAACGGAGAAAGACCGCCCCTCAAAAACTGCATAACAGCCCTGAACGCATATCCGCTCCGCCTCATCTCTAAAAATGACATGAGATAATCAGTGAGCGGATTGACCCCGAGGCTTCTTTTTAAGTCCAGGAAAAATGATATGTCTGCGGCAGCAAAGCTTCTCACGATATGCTGTGCATACTTCTCAGGCTCTCCCGAAACAACAGCGATCCTCTCAGGTTTTACACCTTCTGATATGAGCCTCCGGATCTGCGTCGCAACAAACACCGACTCCGCTGCGGGAGTCCTGCATGCGTGGATGGTTATGGGGATGTCTGTTACGTCATATTTTTCTCCGTCATAAGAAAATATATGCCTCTCGACAAACTTAAGCGCCGGATTGTCCCTGAGCCTGTAGGAACCCCTCTCGTCGCCGTAACCGGCGAGCACGGGCTCAGCTATCTCCACGCCCTCCTCTCTCGCTATGGTGGTGAGTTTTTCTATAGTATGAAGACTCAGTGCAAACATATCAGACCTTGCACCCGTGCGTGTACTTGCCTCATCACCGTCGGTTGTGACAGTCACGATCACATCATCACAGTGCTTCATCAGCATACGTATAAGCTCATACTGAACCGGAGTAAAGCCGGTAAAATCATCGAGACAGATCATGGCATTTTTCAAAAATGATAGCTT
>JAFSTZ010000351.1 GCA_017445525.1 Eubacterium sp. | reverse complement strand
TTATGCTCATAGGACTCGGAAGTGTAGGAACCTATCTGCTTGATTTTCTGGTTTCTGATGCGGATGAGGCCATGAGGATAGTTGTTGTCGGCAGAACTCGTGAAAAGCTTGAAGAGAAGGTAAATATAGTCCGTATTGCTGCGCTTATCAGGGAGAAGATGCGGTCTCAGATCGAGATTGCAGATGGGGTGGATCTGACTGATATAGATGCCATAAGACGTGTAATAGAGCGATATAAACCTGACTTTATCGTAAACTCATCAAGAGCTTATCCCGGACTGAAATACGGTTCGATAAGTTGGACAAACTTCAGAGCATACGGCATATGGTCTCCGCTTGCGATCAGATTTACAAAGAATATAATGCAGGCTGTTTCAGATGCCTGTGCTGATGCTATCGTGATAAATACATCTTATTCGGATGTTGTTATTCCGTGGATGAAGAGTGCGGGCAAGGCTTATCCGGACTTTGGTTCGGGCAATATAAATCATCTTGTCCCCAGAATAAGATATGCTGTTGCCGATATGCTGGGAGTCAGGGATTATTGGGATATAGATGTGATTTTTGCGGCAGGACACTTTCATGATGTGGTGATAAGCAAAGAGGGACAGACTGAGGGTGTGGAGTTACCGCTGAGAGTATTTTATCGCGGAGAGGAGATAGAGATTTCCGGAGGAGCATCTTCGTCGGAACCTGATGGTGACAGAAGATCGATCGTAAAGTCCGATATTTTCAGCCGATGTGCGATCACTATGCCGTCTGATTCTCAGAGAAATATGATGAATGCCTCAAGTAACTATCGTATTATAAGTTCAATCGTAGATGTGTTGAGAGGGGCGGATGCAAGGAGGCTGTTTATTCCCGGTGCTGACGGGTATATAGGCGGATATCCGGTGATGGTAGGACGACATGATGTAGATAACGGGCATCATGCAGATGCGGATAAGAAGACTGTTGATGCGTGGATCGATGAGAGTATGTTTTCACTTGAAGAGATGGAAGAGGCTAACAGAAGGTCCTTGTATCTCGATGGAATAGAGGATGTAAAGGATGGAACGCTTTATTACACAGATGAACTTTTGGAAAAAGTATACAATGCTTTTGATGTGAAGTTGCCCAAGTCTGTTTCCTGGGGTGAGATCGAGGATACGGCTGAGTTTTTGATTAAAGAGATTATTATGAAGGAGTCTTAAGATGCGTGCTGATTCTTTTTATGATATTTTAGGGGCTGATTTTTATACCGGAGTACCGGATTCACAGCTTAAGGCATTGTGTGATTATCTGTTGGAGAGATTCGGATTGGATCCGAAGCATCATCTTATCGCAGCAAATGAAGGTAATGCAGTCGGTCTGGCAGCCGGATATCATCTTGCGACAGGCAGAGTGCCTGTTGTTTATATGCAGAACTCAGGTGAAGGAAATGCTATAAATCCAATCGCTTCTTTGCTCTCTGACGAGGTTTACGGGATACCTTGTATTTTTGTGATAGGATGGCGTGGTGAGCCGGGCGTGCATGATGAACCGCAACACATATATCAGGGTAAGATTACGTGCAGTCTTTTGGAGTTGATGGATATAGATTATCTTATTCTCGGGAAGGATACAACCGAGGAAGAGTTAAAGGACGGAATAAGCAGTTTCAGAGAGAGGATTAACGAGGGTAGGAGTGTTGCTATTGTTGTGAGAAAAGGAGCTTTGGAGTGGCAGGCAAAGAAGGAAGAAAACGCTGGCAGCTTGCCTTCCAGAGAGGAGATAATAGAGCATATCGTACGATTTACCGGTGATGATCCGATAGTATCCACCACCGGGAAAGCAAGTCGTGAGTTGTTTGAGATCAGAAAGGATCGTCATGAAAAGGATTTTTTGACTGTCGGTTCCATGGGGCATGCATCTTCTATTGCTCTGGGAATTGCGATCCAAAAGCCGGACAAGAGAGTCTGGGTCATAGATGGTGACGGGGCGGCGCTGATGCATATGGGGGCAATGGCTGTGATCGGGGATGTAAAACCGTCAAATCTGATACATATAGTTATAAATAATGGGACGCATGATACTGTCGGAGGACAGCCACATTCTATGAGGGACAGGAATTTTGCGATACTTTCAAGTGGATTAGGATATACGAATTCATATCGTGCGGAGGATATTGATAAATTAGATAATATTCTAACAGAAATTTCAGATGATATGGTTGACGGGCCTATTTTTATAGAAGTAATGTCTGCAACCGGTGCCAGAGACGATCTGGGAAGACCGACGACGGGAGCAAAGGAGAACAAAGAGGCTTTTATGGACTTTTTATCGGGAGATAGGAGGAAGGTATGAGAGTTGCTATCATAACTGCTGCCGGAGTCTCCAGCAGGTTTAATGAAGGCTTTTCGGAAGCTGAAAGCGTGCTGAAGGTTATTTACTCTTCCGGGGAAGGTCATGAGACTTTGCTGTATCATCTGTTGGAGAAATGCGAGTTTGCCGACAGGATCATCGTTGTTGGGGGATATCGTTATGATGAGCTGGAGGGGTATATTAATTCGGGAGTGATCTCGGATGAATTAAGGGAGAAAATATGTCTGATCTATAATAAACACTTTCGGGATTATGCTTCCGGTTAAAGTATGTATATGGGGTTGGAGATAGCCTTTGACTATGACCCGGAAGAGATTATTTTTTTTGAGGGAGATGTTGATGCGGATGGGGCTTCGTTCGCGGAGGTAGTGAGAGCTGATGCGACGGTTCTTACTTATAATCGCGAGCCTATATACAGTGATAAGGCTGTGGTGTTTTATCAGAAGGATGACGGTGAATACCAGTATGCGTTTAGCAGTGATCACGGGATGTTGAAGATAGAGGATCCTTTCTGGTGCATACTTAACTCGGCTCAGATATGGAAGTTCAGAGATATGGATGCTCTTGCTGCTTCAAATGAGGAGTTTGGCGAGAAGTATTATGATGATACAAATCTGGTCATCGTCCAGGGGTATCTGGATCGGTTGCCGGAAGATGAGAAAGTGGTTTTGAAAGAGATCAGTTCCTGGACAAACTGTAATACCAGAGAAAACTGGGATATGATCCGGGAAAGATGGAAACTGATCGGACAGTGAGAGGCAGGTGAGGACAGTTGGCATTTGTTGACAGGAATAAAACCGCTGTAGCGCTGGAATATGAGCCGGGTGATCAGGCGCCGAAGGTTATCGCTACCGGTCAGGGAAAGCTGGCTGAGAGGATCATCGAGGTGGCGAAGGAGGCAGATGTCCCCATACATAAGGATGCAAAGTTGGCGGAGTCGTTGTCTATACTTGATATCGGGGAATACATACCGCCGGAGTTATATAACATAGTTGCAGAGGTTCTGGTTTTTGTCGACAGTATGGACAAGATCCAAGCGAAGATGAATCGAAAATAGGAGGGAAAAAGCATGTTTCTTGACATCGAGACCAGGAGAAAGATGAATCCTGCT
>JAFSTZ010000350.1 GCA_017445525.1 Eubacterium sp. | reverse complement strand
GGGAATTATTATTCGCTGTATCGGGTATGTAAGCCGGAGTATGTATACAGAGAAAACGAAAAGATCTGATCAGTGTTTTATAAAGAAAAATAGACCGGTTGAGTTGAGGAAAGATCAGATATGGAAACCAGAGAACGTAAGAGAAGAAGGATGTCATTTACCACGGTGGGGGGCAGTTCGATACTGACCATCTTTGCCGTGCTTATGTTTGTAGTATTTGCACTTCTGTCTCTGTCGACCGCTACGGCAAACGCCAACCTGACCAGGAAATCCACGGATGCCATGACCAACTACTATAAGGCGGATACTGAGGCTGAGGGGATACTTGCCAGACTTCGTGCGGGAGAGATACCTGATGGAGTGAAGTACTACAAGGCCGAGACTACCAAGCACGGAGTAAAGCGTATAGTTGCCGACGGTATCGGATATGTAGACTGGGATGCCTTTGCGACTTATAGCTGCAGCATAGATGAGAATCAGGATCTGATGTGTGAGGTTCTCCTGAGATTCGGTAGCGGAGAGGAAGCAGGTTATCAGATAGTCAGATGGCAAAAGACATATACGGCAGAGTGGAAGCCGGACGAGACCATACCGGTATTTGATCCGGACAGAGAGAGTTTGCCGGGCACAGTTACGATAGATGAGTAAGGAGTTGGACTGTTCGGTATATGGGACATTGATGATATCAGAGTTGGACTGTCCGATATATGGGACACTGATGATATCGGAGCGTCCGGTCTGATCTATATATGAACGGAGGGAAGTATGCATAGTCTTGAGGAGATTCTTAGTAAAGCAGTTGAGAATAAAGCATCGGATATATTTATCATAACAGGAGCTGCCTTGAGTTACAAGCTTGCAGGTGATATCCGGAATGTCTTTGATGATGGCGAGAAGTTGATGCCGGCCATGACGGAAGCTCTCATCGATGAGATATACCGGACAGCAAACAGGGACAAGACACACTACATGGAGAGGGGCGATGATGACTTTTCTTTTGCTATCGGTCATCTGGCCAGATTCCGTGTGAACACTTACTTTCAGCGTGGATCACAGTCGTGCGTTATCCGTATAGTTGCGTTTGATATACCTGATTATCATGATATCGGGATACCTGATTCGGTGATGGAACTGGCGAAGGTAAAGCACGGCATGATCATCATCTCGGGTACAGCCGGCAGCGGTAAGTCCACCACTCAGGCGTGCATCATCGATCAGATAAATAAAACGCGCTCCGCACATATCGTAACACTTGAGGATCCTATCGAGTACCTGCATCGTGATAACAAGGCGATCATCTCCCAGAGAGAGGTCCTGATCGATACGCAGAGCTACCTGACCGGTTTGAGAGCCGTGCTCAGACAGGCGCCGGATGTTATCCTTCTCGGTGAGATGCGTGATGCGGAGACTATCCGTACAGCGATGAGTGCTGCAGAGACAGGACATCTGGTCATCGCGACCCTGCATACAAAGGGTGCGGTGAATACCATAGACCGTATCATCGATTCGTTCCCGGCAGATCAGCAGGAGCAGATCAGGATACAGCTTTCACTGGTGCTCAACTGTATCGTATCTCAGCAGCTGATACCGAAGATCGGTGGCGGTATGGTTCCCGCAGTAGAGATCATGAAGATCACTCCTGCGGTCAGCAATATGATCCGTGATTCAAAGAACTATCAGATAGACAATGTCATCCAGACATCGGGACCGCTCGGTATGATCTCTATGGATCAGTATATCGTTGACCTTTACAAGAAAGGCCAGATAACCGATGAGTCGGCACTTATGTTTGCGATGAATCCTGAGCAGGTTCAGAGGAGGATCTGATGGTTTACAGTAAAAAAAGCAAAAGAAGGACTATCATATCAACGATATTATTTTTACTCGTTTTTATCGGACTTGTTGTTGGATCAACTATACTTTTCAGCAACTTAAAAGCCGACAATGAAACAAAGTACGACGGCCGTGTGATAGCGACGGGAGCGGCTGCGGAGAACGGTGACGTCGAGTGGAATATCGGTGAAAACATGGAAGAAGATACTGCGAAATAAAAGTGGGGTGCCGTAGGGACATACTCTCCAGATGGGAGTGATGCCGGCGAATAGTAACAAATTAACACAGTGTTTTATTGTCACTATAGTATGTTATTATTTGAAAGCAGGTAGGGTATATGAGTTTAAAAAAGCGGAATATAATTCTTTTGGTTATTGCCGCATTTTTAGTTATAGGTATACTTATCGGTATTCTTTATTTTATCCAAGTCAGGACAAATAAAAGGAATGCTTTCTCTTCAAATACGCTGCTTATAAATCAGATCAAATCCACCATAGACAACAACGACGACAGAGTGCGTTCACTCACTGCATCGCTCAAGGAGGATTATATCACCAGAGCGAGAGCGGTTTCTTATATCATCGATAAAAATCCAACGATAGAAAAACAGATAACAGAGCTTGCCTGGATAGCCAATCTCGTATCCGTGGATGAGATACATCTGCTCGATCCACAGGGCGAAGTTTACTCCGGGACCAAGCCTGCTATTTATGGTCACACGATGGAGGATGATCCTACACTTCAGCAGTTTCAGAAGATGCTCACCGAGAAAAATTTCACCATGTGTATAGAGCTGACCACTGATGTTGAGAACAAAAAACCCATGATGTATGCGATGTGCTGGAACGATGCCAAAGAGCGTCTGGTCATGGTCGGGATCAAGCCGATGCGACTTTTGAACGAGCTTTCCGTCAACGAGATGGATGCCGTGATAAAGGAGTTCCCGGCGTATGAGGGCGTGGAGATATTTGTTGCCGGCGATACTGACAACAAGATAGATGGTGCGACCAATGAAAGATACATCGGCAAGGATCTGTTTGAGATCGGATTTGAGGATAATACAGATAAATTAAACGTCGTAGTCGAGCAGGATGCTGTTATATCTAATGAGGATTCTTACTGTTCGATGACCAGATATAATAACTATAAAATAGCCATAGCAAGATACAGAAGAGTAGCTCAGGCGGGTATCTATATCCCACTTCTTTTGACTACGGTTTATATGATAATCGCAGCGGTTGTGCTGGTTTTGATCGTGAGAAGGATGACTGTCAGACTAATAAATGAACAGAAAAATGCCAACTCCGATTCCATGACGATGCTTTTCAACAGGCGAGCATATGAGACCGATATCAGAAGGTATGATGATAAAAAATACGAGGATCTGCTGGTATATGTCTCCATGGATCTGAACGGTCTGAAGACGGTAAATGATAACCGCGGACACGAGGCCGGGGACGAGCTGATCAAGGGTGCGGCCGACTGTATGAGAAGGTGCTTTGGTAACTACGGCGAGCTCTACAGGATCGGTGGAGACGAGTTTGCGGCATTGATATTTGCGGATATAGACAGGCTGATGATGATCAAGCTTGATTTCAGTGATATGCTTGAGAGTTGGACACTGGAGCACGGTATGACGCTTGCGGTATCCTGCGGATATGTGAGAGCGTCCGAGTATCCGGAGCTGACCATACAGGAGATCGCAGCTATGGCTGATGACAAGATGTATGAAGCCAAGAACGAGTATTATAAAAATAAAAAGCTGGCAAGACGAACGGAGTGAGTATATCAAATAAGAGGTGAGTTTATCTCACCTCTTATTTGATTGTCTCCATATCTTCTTTTCTTTGGCCGCTTCTATAAGCTCATCACGGAAGTCAGGATGCGCGATGGATATCAGATCTTCGGCACGCTCCCATGTTGACTTTCCTTCGAGATTCACAACGCCATACTCCGTTGCTATAAAGTAGACCTGGCTTCTCGGGGAAGTGATGATATCTCCGTTGAACTGGGGCAGGATCCGTGACTGTATAGTGCCGTCACGATGTCTGTGAACCGACTTCATACATATAAATGCTTTGCCGCCTCTCGAAGCCGACGCGCCGGAAAGGAAGTCCAGCTGACCTCCCGTGCCGCTTATCTGTCTGGATCCGGCACTCTCGGCAGCAACCTGACCGTAGAGATCCACCGCCACGCAGGCATTTATAGAAACCATATTATCGAGTTGCGCTATAACATCAGGTTTGTTTACATACTCAAGAGGAAAGGCGGCTATACCGGGATTGTCATCAAGCCACTCATATAACTCCATCGATCCCACGGCACAACCGAAAACACCTTTGCCTTTATTTATATTCTTTCTTTTATTGGTTATCTTGCCCTGTCTGTACAACTCTAAAAATGCATCCGTACATAATTCCGTATGCATACCGAGATCCTTTATATCCGAGTTTGCTATCGCTGCGCCTATCGCATTCGGTACGGCACCGACACCGAGCTGGAGGTTTGCTCCGTCCACGATATACGGGATGATATGCTTTGCTATCATCTCATCCTCGGGAGTCGGATTCACCGGCAGATAATTCTTAAAGGGTTCATGATCACCCTCTACGATCATATCAACTTCCGATATGTGTATGCACTCGTGATATCCGCCGTGGATTTTCGGCATATGCTCATTTACTTCCACGATCACTATATCGGCCTTCTCACATATGGGACCGGCCACTCCGGTGTTTACGGAGAAGTTGAAGTACCCGTGTTTATCCATCGGTGACACCGATACCATAGCAACATTTACCTTTATGAAAAACTCATAGTAGGCAGAATTGTTATGGAAAACCATGGGGATATAGTAGCAGAGTCCTCTGTCACAGAGCCTTCTTTCATAAGCCGAACAGTGCCATGAATGATAGATAAAGTGCTCCTGTGTAGGATCGCACTCCGCCACCTCGATGGGGCCTCTGATCAGGTTTCCTCTTATCTTTACATCGGATAATTCATCACGTCTTTTTGCCAGTGCCCGGTCAAGCAGTATGGGCATACCGAGGGTCGAGGTGTAGTCGATCCAGTCACCGCTTTTTATAACTGAAACGGCCTCCTCGGGCGTACGCAGTTTATCCTTGTATTCTATTGTGTAGTCGTTAAGCATATATTCATACTCTCATTCTGTAAAGTATTGGTATTTCTAACGTAATCTGCGGCATAGTTGCATTCATTTTTGTTGTCATAGATTATAGCATAAATTAGTTATTAAAACAAGCATATTTTTGTACAGAAAATATACTTGTTTTTATTTAAGATATGTTATATAATGTTTTGAGATGTAAGGCAACAATCTATGGATAGATAGGAGGACAAAAACATGAAAAGAAGATTGATAGCAACGATTATGGCATTATTACTTGTTGTAACACTGTTACCGACAGCAGTTTCGGATGCCAAGACGGTCAAGAAGATCGCCAACGGCGGATATCTGGTGGAGTACGATAGTGCATGTATCAAGGGTAACAAGCTGATCATCAAGGGCACCGTGGAGAACTGGGAGAGAGCGGCGAGCACTCCCGAGTATTCTCAGACGGGAACCTTTAAGTTCAAGCTGAAAAAGAACTGCGAGATCCTCGACGGATACAAGTCATCCGAGGAAACCATCACGGCAAGTGATTTCAACAGTTTGTGCGAGACGCATGACGCTGACCACTCGAGCATCGCATTTATGATAAAGAAAAATAAAGTGACGCTGATCAGATTCTGGTGATAAGGAGGCCAACTATGAAAACAGTACTGATTATAGGAGCGATGGAAGAAGAGATCCTGCCGTTTGTTGAGGCGGGAGATTTTACAAAAATAGACCATAAGGTTTTCCCGTATTATAAGGGAGAGTACGAGGGGGCCAACCTCATCATAGCCGTATCCAAGATCGGCAAGGTTGCCATGGCTTCCTGTGTGCAGCACTTTATAACGCTGGTAGAAACCGCTCATATGTTTAGCGACTACAGCATCGATCTTGTGATAAATATGGGCGTTGCCGGAGCTATAGCATCCTCACTTGATCAGGGTGATATAGTAGTGGGCGACAAGCTCTGCCAGCATGATATGGATGTAGCAGGACTTGGTTATGAGCCGGGACTGAATCCTGATTATAAATCGATCTACTTTGAAACGGGTTCCGATGTGATCGATCTTGTAAAGAGAGCTTATGCGGCACTGGATACCAACTATAAGCTTGAGGTCGGTACCATCGCCTCCGGTGATCAGTTTATATCATCAAAGGAGAAGAAGGACTTTATAGAGAGTACTTTCAGTGCGTATGCCTGTGAGATGGAGGGAGCAGCTTTAGCTCAGGTTTGTCAGGACAACGACGTGCCATTTTTAGTGATCCGCGCGATCTCTGATAAGGCAGATGGTGAGGCTCCGCTGTCATATAACGATTTCAAGACAGC
>JAFSTZ010000349.1 GCA_017445525.1 Eubacterium sp. | reverse complement strand
GAACTTCCGGGCTTCAAAAGTCCTAACTGGATATTCTTTGCCACCGAAAGCTCAGCTTCTCTGGTATGCTTTTCTCTGGTCATTTCCTCTATGTTGGATAGATACTCGTCAATCTGCCCGGCCATACTGTTGAAGGACCTGGACATAGTCGCAAATTCATCATGGCCCTTCACCGGGAGCGGTTCAAACTCTTTGTCTCTGTCAGATACAAAACTGTCCATACGGCTGCTTATCCTACGTACAGGCCTTGATACACGACGCCTTATGATCAAAACCACTGTTATGATTATAGCCCAGGAAAATGCAGCAATAATAAGTGAATAAATCATAAACCTCTTGATAAAGTTTCTCATAACTGTACTGATGGAAACCTCTGCTCCTATGATCAAGGGATTGCTGACTTCCTCGTATGAATTGGTTGAGGTATTATACTTTTGATCCAGATAGCGATAGCTCGCAAGATTATCATCAAACTTATTTTTATAGTGCTCAGTGATGAACTTGTCCTTTTTACTGTATACTGATCTCATGGCATCATCAAGCTGATCACTATACACCACATCTCCGCGATGTCTCTCTTTCTTATACTTTTTGTTTGCATTGGGACCGACACCTATCGCCCTATATGTCAGAGTGACGCCATCATCATTCAGTTCTACGGCATACAGATAAGTTATATCGCATTTAACACATATCTCACTGAGTTTATCGTCAACCTTATCACTGAACTCAAAATCACCAAGGTCTTCGATCATCAGGGTTTGCTCGGCCATCTCAGAAGCAAGATAGATCATATTCTTCGATCGATTCATCGTGTTTACATATTCATTTTTATACAAAACATAAAGAAAGATCCCTCTGATAACCACACCAAAAAGTATGATCAATAATATAAGCTTAAAAAAGAATGACTTTCTCATATTATCCTTCCTTTATTCTGCCGAGATACCCCTCCCACTCTCATTATTATACAAAAATGCCCCTGCGAATGCAAGGGCATTTTTTTGTTGACGATTTCGTGCATGTTTGATATACTTTAGGTTATGTATTGGATGCACAGATAATCGCATAGGAAGTAGAGTAAACATGACTATTCCGATCGCAGCAAAAAAGATCATAGATGAACTCGAAGATCACGGGTATGAGGCATATATCGTAGGAGGATGTGTGCGGGACATGCTTCTGTTTCGTGAACCCGGTGACTGGGATATCACTACGTCGGCAAGGCCCGAGGATATAAAAAGGATATTCAGGCGGACTGTCGATACGGGCATCGAGCACGGTACAGTCACGGTGCTTATGCGTGGAGGGTCGTATGAGGTTACGACCTTTAGAGTGGACGGAAAGTACAAGGATCACAGGCATCCGAGTGAGGTTGTCTTCACACCGAGTCTGGAGGAGGATCTAAAGCGCAGAGACTTCACTATAAATGCCATGGCCTACAGCGACACCAAGGGTATCGTCGATCTGTACGGCGGGCAGGAGGATCTGAAGGCCGGTATCATCAGGTGCGTCGGCGACCCGATGCAGCGCTTCGGTGAGGATGCACTCAGGATGTTACGCGGGATACGCTTTGCAGGACAGCTGTTGTTTGATATAGAGGAAGAGACATTTGCTGCCATAAAGGAGCTTGCTCCCACGCTTATAAATGTCAGCGCCGAGAGGATACAGGTGGAGCTGACAAAGCTGTTGCTCTCAGGTGGGGCATCGGGTAGATCGGCTGACGGATCGGAAGAGATCTCAAATAGTATACGATCAGGTTCCGATCGACTTCGTCTTGCATACGAGACCGGACTGTCAAAGTATTTCCTGCCGGAGTTTGATGAAATGATGAAGTGTGAGCAGCACAATCCGCATCACTGTTATACTGTCGGCGAGCATACACTGAGAGTTATAGCGGAAGTAAACCGACTGATAGATGGATATGACAATATAAATAAAAAACAGTATATCGCACTGGTTTATGCAGCCCTCTTGCACGACATAGCAAAACCGGTGTGTATTACTACCGACGAGAAGGGCATAGATCATTTTCACGGTCATGATGTGCAGGGCGAGGAGATGGCAGGGCAGATACTTCACCGCCTGAAGTTCGACAACGATACTATAGCTACTGTGAAGGCTTTGGTCAGAAATCATGATGTAAGATATAAGAACAGTGTAAGAGTTGCGGACGAGCCGGATTCATCGGAAGTTGCATCAGCTGTGAGCGGTCAGGGGATGGTTGCGGACGAGCCGGTTTCAGGAGGGGAGATCATCGGTGCCGGGCTTGTGTACGCACCGGGTGGTAAGCGCCAGATACGCCGGCTGATGAACAGGATCGGCAGAGAGAGGATGCCCTTACTGTTTTTGCTGCAGAGGGCGGATATCCTGGCACAGAGCGAGTATAAAAAGGCTGAAAAGCTCGCCGTCCTGGCTGCAGGTGAGAGGTGCTATCGTGAGGTTTGTGAGGCATCTGATGCGGTTACCATCAAGGAGCTTGCGATCACGGGAAATGATCTGATAAATGAAAAAGGATTTGAGCCGGGGCCTGCCATAGGTATAGAATTAAAACGGCTTCTGGAGCTGGTGATGGATGATCCGGAGTTAAATACCAGAGAGAGATTGCTGGATGAGGTAGATAAATCATAAGATATATGAGGAGATGATATCATGGGAATTACGGGAGCGGAGTTATTCGTCAAAGCGTTGCAGTGTGAGCAGGTAGACACGCTGTTTGCCTATCCGGGAGGACAGGCGATCGATCTTTTTGATGCGCTTTACGGAGCAGGTGGTATAAAAATGGTCCTGCCGCGGCATGAGCAGGGATTGATCCATGCCGCTGACGGTTATGCGAGATCGACCGGGAAGGTCGGCGTTTGCCTGGTTACCAGCGGACCCGGAGCGACCAATCTGGTAACCGGTATTGCGACGGCCAACTATGACAGCGTGCCTTTGGTGTGCTTCACCGGACAGGTGAGTCTGAGCCTTATAGGTAATGATGCATTTCAGGAGGCCGATATCGTCGGGATCACACGTAATATCAGCAAGTGGTCAGTTACCGTGCGTCGTCGCGAGGATCTGGGTTCGATCATCAAGAAGGCTTTTTATATCGCACGTACCGGAAAGCCCGGAGTAGTGGTCGTGGATCTTCCCAAGAATATTCAGCTGGAGACGGGATCCGATGAGTATCCCGATACGATAGATATCCGCAGCTACAAGCCGAATACCGAGGTACATATCGGGCAGGTAAAGCGAGCTGTGCGAGTGATGAAAAAAGCGGAGAAGCCCGTATTTCTCATAGGGGGCGGTGTGAATATCGCACATGCCGGCGAGGCGATGACAGCACTTGCCGAGCAGACGGGGATCCCTGTGGTCACGACGATCATGGGCAAGGGAGCTATCCCGACCGATCATCCGCTGTACGTCGGCAACCTCGGTATACACGGGTGCTACGCGGCCAATGCCGCCGTGGATGAGTGTGATGTGCTGGTTTCCATCGGTTCCAGATTCAACGACCGTATAACAGGTAAGGTCGATGAGTTTGCAAAGCATGCCAAGATCATACATATCGATATAGATACGGCTTCCATTTCGAGAAATATCGAGGTGGATATCCCCATAGTGGGCGATGCCGGTAACGCTATAAAATCACTGTCTGAGTATATGCCGAAGCTTGCGACGGATGAGTGGCTTGACAGGATAAACGGATGGAAGAAACAGTATCCGCTGAGTGATTCTCAGGATGACGGACCTGGACTCACTCCGAGGAAGATCATCCATGAGATAAACACTCTCTTCCCCGAAGCCGTGATCACGACGGATGTCGGTCAGAACCAGATGTGGACGACTCAGTATATCGAGCTCACCCGGGGGAAACAGATGCTTACCTCCGGTGGCCTGGGTACGATGGGATACGGATTCCCGGCGGCCATCGGTGCCAAGCTCGGATGCCCGGAGAAGCCCGTCATAGCTATAAACGGTGATGGCGGAGTCCAGATGAACATCCAGGAACTGGCGACGGCGGTTGTTTACGAGGTACCGGTGATCATCTGCGTACTGAACAACGGTTATCTCGGGAACGTACGTCAGTGGCAGGAGCTTTTTTACGGAAAGAGATACTCCTCGACCTGCCTCAGAAGAAGGGTCAGCTGTCCGGAGATATGCGATGCACCGTGTGAGAACTGTCCGCCGTTTACACCTGATTTTGTAAAGCTTGCCGAGAGCTACGGGGCAAGGGGTATCCGCGTTGAGAAGCCGGAGGATATCGCAGGGGCGCTGAAGACGGCAGCGGCTGAGAAAAAAGTTCCGACGCTGATCGAGTTCATCATCGATCGTGAGGAGAATGTCATGCCGATGGTACCGCCCGGAAAAACGCTTGAGGCGGTTATATTGTCATAGCAGTTAGGAGTATATTATGTTAAAAAAACGATGTATAAGTCTTTTTGTGGAAAATGAGGTAGGTGTGCTTGCCTACATCTCCGGGCTGTTGTCCGGCAAGTCCTACAATATGGATTCACTGACGGTCGGACCGACTCTCGATCCCACCATCTCCCGCATGACGATCATGCTGACCAGTGATGACAGGACATTTGAGCAGATAAAAAAACAACTGAATCGCAGCGTGCCTGTCATCAAGGTGGTTGATTTTACGCGCGGTGATATTTTTATGAAAGAGCTGATGTATGTCAAGGTGATGGGATGCACTGACAAAGAGATGAAGCGTGTGGCGAAGATGGCTCAGGATCACGACACCTCTATAGTTGAGAGCGTGTCGGACTCGGTTCTTCTCGAGTGTGTAAAGACGGAGGCGGCCAACGACAAGCTGCTGAGTGCTCTGCAGCGCGAGTTTGCCGGGCGCGTGGAAATAGTCCGCGGAGGGACGGTTGCGATCGAGGCGCTGGATGTAAAAACGCCGGAGAGCTGATCGCTCAAAAGTTCCACTTGCACATAAGTATAAAATATGGTATAATATTTTTTGCGTCGGGGGTTTCGCATAGGTAGCGTTTTGATCAGCGTTTACCGATATAACGACGTTGGTATCGATATGACACGTTTTGGCAGGAAGGAGAATCTGACATGGAAGAATTTTTATCTGATGACGATCTGAATAATCTTTTAGCTGATGATCCGGATGCGCTCGCCGGCGAGCTTGAGATAGAGGGTATCGAAGAGGCTATGGAGATGAGTGCTTCAAACCGCCGTTATGAGGAGATCATCAAGAAGCATTCGGACGGCGAGTGATGGCGGAGTGTATAGCCTGCTGAGTTTAGTTGATAACAGGCGGATGAAGAGATGGGAAAGCATAGAGATAAGTCAAATAAAGGAGACGTCAGTGCCCCTGTGAAGTTTTTCTTTACGGTGGGTGTTCTGGCGGTTCTTTTATTTATCGGGATTTTTATATACCACAAGATATATATGGGACCGTCCTCGATAGTGGACGAGTACGTCGATGCGTTTATGGCGAAAAGTCCATCGAGATTGTTCAAGGTGATGAACCTTGAGGAGTCATTTTTCCTGACACCCGAGAATCTCGACAAGAGGCTGAGAGAGGTCGCCGAGTATGAGAAGTTTACGTCATACTCGATGCTGCCGAAGGAGGACGGGACGACCGGAGATGATGTAAAAAAATACGAGCTTCACTATATGGAGGGTCGCCTTGAGAGTCCGTTTACGCAGGTTATCACTGTGCGAAAGTCCGATGAGAACTTCCTGTTTTTATTTGACAGATGGCAGATCGACCCGACGGATATGATCGCAAGGGATGTTACGATCCGTGTACCGCTCGGAGCAGAGCTTATCGTTGATGATATAAATATTCCGGCTACTGAGCTCAGGAGGCAGGGCAAAAAGGATCAGGACTTCGAGCTGGGTGATATGTTCAGCGGTGCGCATGTGATAAAGGTGAAGCTGGACGGATTTGATGATCATGAGGACATGTTTGAGCTCGAGCCAAAAAGCTATGCAGGTGAGCCGGTGGTAGAGGTAACTGCCGGGCAGATGAAGCCGGATGACACCAGGGGTGAGATAGTCAGCGGGTTGATAGAAAAAGCCATCCCAAAGGTCTATGAAAACATGCTGCAGAGGCGTACCTTTGACCATCTGCTGGAGGAGGTTGCCATCGAACCTGTCACGAGGGACGGATTGCGGAGAAGCTATGAGGCGATGATAGATGATAACGCCGATCCTGAGGATCATCTGACATTTATAAGCTTTGACAAGATCGTATCGAGGGTGACTTCAACTCTGTCGGATGACGATTGTTATGCATATCATGTGGTGACTGTTGTCAGATATACTGCCGAAAGGACGGTGGTTGTTGACGGGGAGCCGGAGATACAGACTGCCCGGGGAAAGAAAAGGTTTAAAAGCGTGTTTCATTTTGACGGCAATCAGTGGTGGGTGCATGACTCGGATGTTTTTGATGGGATCATGTATGCTGACAAAAAATAGGTTGCGAATACGTCAAATTTGTGGTAAAATATCTACGTGTGTTCAGAAAAAAAGCGGAGGAGGAAGAGCAGCATGAAGAATATACTGAAAACGCTGTTATTTATACTGGTAACAGTCATGCTCGTCTCCTGCGGCAAAGAGAAACCGAAGGCAACTGTGACGCCCAACTCCGAGGTAACCTATGACAAGGGAGCCGACCTCACGGGTGCGGTCAAAAAGATCGACAAGAGCGGCGGTATGGTGACCTTTTACAATCCGGTACTTGACTCGGAGGAAACATTTATATACAACAGCGCAACGTCCATCCAGTCAAAATACGGCGAAGAGATGGTCATGGATCAGGTAGAGCCGGGCGAGGTTTACGACCTGTATGTGGACGACGTCGGCAGCGGGCTTGTGAAGATGAAGCAGGCGGAAGGTCTCATCGAGGAGACGGACGCCACGGTATTCCCGGACAGCGACAGTATGCTGATGAGCGTTGACGGGGTGAACTACAGTTACTCGCAGAACATGGTTGCACTCTCCGGCGACAGATCGATAGATCCCATGGAGATCACGGCCATGGACAGGGTGACGTTCCGCGGGGTCAAAGGCAAGGCTTACTCGGTCATCGTGACGAGAGGACACGGTTACGTTGAGCCGGTGGAGTACGGAGATTTTGTCGGCGGTACTCTGACCATCGAGGGTGAGGCGATACTTCCCATCACCGAGGGTATGCTGGTCATGGTACCCGAGGGCAAGCAGACGATATTTATGAAAAACGGTGATCTGCAGTCCAAGGCTGATACGCAGGTCGAGCGCAGCAAGGTCTCAAAGCTGAACATGAAGGAGACCATGTCGCAGGTTCCGAACACCGCCAGAGTGAGCTTCCACATCTACCCTGAGGGGGCAGAGTTATATGTCAATGGCACTATGGTCGACTACACCAAGCCCGTGCCCATGTACTACGGGACACATGTGATAAAGGTGGTGCTCGAGGGCTACAACGACTATCAGGGGACCATCAGCGTGAAAGATCCCGAGCCGTCGTTCAGGATAGATCTCGCCGAGGAGGTGGCGAGCGTTGAGGACACAAAAACCGATGAGACGCAGTCTCAGACCGAGACGCCTTCGTCTACCGTAAACGACGATGACGGCACGATACAGACGCCATCCTCCGTCGACTACGATGTTGATCATACGATCACGGTCAGCTCCCCCGAGGGTGCGAGTGTCTATATAAATGGCACGTACAAGGGAGTTGCTCCCTGCAAGTTTACCAAGTGTATCGGGCAGATCACCCTGACACTTCAGAAGGAAGGATACCAGACCAAGAGCTATAGTCTGGATATCATAGATGATTCACAGGACACTTCTCTCAGCTTCCCGGATTTGGGAACGGCAGAGTCAGCAACAAATTAAACAGGAGCGCTGCGCGGATATTTATCTGTATGTACTTTGGGATACAGATAGATGATCGTATCACTGCAGTAAGCGCCCCGGAATGGAGGAATCTATGGATTACAAGGAGATGTATCAGTCATGGCTTGACAACCCCTATTTTGATGAGGCTACAAAGGAAGAGCTGAAAAAAATAGCGGATAACGATGACGAGATCAAGGATCGCTTTTATGCGGATCTGGAGTTTGGAACCGCGGGCCTCAGAGGCGTGATCGGAGCCGGTACCAACCGTATGAACGTATACACAGTTCGCAAGGCAACACAGGGTCTTGCAAACTATATCATAAAGCAGTCGGGACAGTCAAAGGGAGTTGCCATCGCTTTTGACTCCAGGCGCATGTCCCCTGAGTTTGCGGATGAGGCTGCATGCTGCCTCGCTGCCAACGGTATCAAGGCTTATGTTTTTGAGAGCCTGAGACCGACGCCGGAGCTGTCTTTTGCAGTGCGTCATCTCGGATGCATCTCCGGTATAAATATCACGGCTTCGCACAACCCGCCGGAGTATAATGGCTACAAGGTATACTGGGAGGACGGTGCGCAGATCACACCGCCTCACGACAAGGGCATCATGGATGAGGTAAAGGCAGTGACCGACTACGCCACGGTAAAGACCATGAGCGTTGAGGATGCCAAGGCACAGGGACTCTATGAGAACATCGGAGCAAACATCGATGATCCGTATATCGCGGAGCTAAAGAAAAATGTACTTCACCCCGAAGCCATCGAGAAGACGGCAAAGGATCTCACCATAGTTTACACACCGCTTCACGGCACCGGCAATCTCCCCGTGAGAAGAGTGCTGAAGGAGCTTGGTTTCGAGAATGTATTTGTAGTGCCGGAGCAGGAGCTGCCGGACGGAGAGTTCCCGACCGTATCTTATCCGAATCCAGAGGCTGAGGAAGCATTTGAACTTGCTCTGAAGCTTGCAAAGGAAAAGGATGCCGATCTCGTGCTTGCAACGGATCCGGATGCCGACAGACTCGGTGTTTATGTAAAGGACGGACAGACCGGTGAATATCACTGTCTGACCGGTAATATGTCCGGAAGCCTTCTGGCTGATTATGAGATAGGACAGAAGCAGGCTATCGAGGGAAGCCTTCCTGCAGATGGAGAGCTGATCAAGACGATAGTTACTACCAACATGGTAGATGCTATGGCAAAGCACTACGGTATCAAAGTGACTGAGTGCCTGACAGGATTCAAGTGGATCGGCAAGGAGATCCTCAGGATGGAGACCACCGGCAAGGGACAGTATCTCTTCGGTTTTGAGGAGAGCTACGGATGCCTGATCGGAACCCATGCCCGTGACAAGGACGGCATCGTCGCATCCATGGCACTCTGCGAGGCAGCGGCTTTCTACAAGGCACAGGGCAAGACGCTCTGGGATGCTATGCTCGAGATGTATGAGAAATACGGTTACTACAAGGATGCGGTTATCGCAGTTGCACATAAGGGTATAGAGGGACTTGCCAAGATCAAATCCATCATGGAGAACCTGAGGAATAACCCGCCGAAAACTATCGGTGATTACAAGGTGCTGAAGACCAGAGATTATGACAAGGATGAGATCGTGGATCTGGCTACCGGAGAGAAGACTACCACAGGCATCCCCAAGTCAAACGTGCTTTACTACGAGATGGAGGGTGATGCGTGGCTTGCCGTAAGACCTTCCGGAACCGAGCCGAAGATCAAGCTTTACTACGGCGTGGTCGGAGACAGTCTCGACGATGCGGACAAGAAATCAGTCACACTCGGTGAGCAGGTAAAGGCGTTGCTGGATAGCCTTTGATCATAAATAGGGATAGAAAAGGAGATATAATATGGCTGCAAAGAAAACAGAAAGCATGTCCGAGATCGTAAACAGCTGGTCAAACGATGACCTGATCAGAGAGCTTGCCGAGGGCAATATAAATGCTCCGCAGGATCTGCTGGGATGTCACGAGTTTCAGGAGAAAAAAGCCCAGATCTTTACTACATATCGCCCATGTGCCTGGCATGTATGGCTGATCGACAAAGAGGGAAACGAGATCGGTGAGATGCTGCGCATGGATGGTATAGAAGATCTCTTCGGATATGCCATCACGACCAAAAAGAACTATCTGAAGAAGTACCGTTTCCGTATACAGTACGGGGATGATGATTTTGTTGAGATAGATGATCCGTACGCATTTGAGAAGCAGATTACCGACTTTGACTGCTATGTGTTCGGAGAGGGCAAGCATCATCGTATTTTTGACAAGCTTGGTGCACATATGATGACGATCGACGGCGTAGAGGGAACACACTTTGCCGTGTGGGCACCGGATGCCAGATCGGTCAGTGTCGTCGGCGAGTTCAACATGTGGGACGAGCGTCTTCACCATATGGAGCTGCATGGCGAGAGCGGTATTTTTGAGTTATTTATCCCGGGCGCCTGGGAGGGAGCTGTATATAAATACGAGATCGTGACACGTATGGGAGACAGGCTGTTCAAGACCGATCCGTACGGTAACTACTGTGAGCTTCGCCCCGGAAACGCATCCCGTATAACCAGACTTGATACATATAAATGGCGTGACGCAAACTATATGAAGAAGAGGGATGCAAAGACCAGAGAGCAGCGTGAGCGTGAGCCTATGACTATATATGAGTGCCACCTCGCATCCTGGAAGAAAAAGGTCGAGGACGATGACGACGGCAACTTCAGCTACAGAGAGCTGGCTGATATGCTCGGAGATTATCTGGTTGATATGGGTTATACTCACCTTGAGCTAATGGGTATAGCCGAGTATCCTTTTGACGGATCATGGGGTTATCAGGTCGGATGTTACTATGCACCGACCAGCAGATATGGTACACCGACAGACTTTATGTACTTTGTGGATGAGATGCACAGACGCGGGATCCAGGTCATCCTTGACTGGGTACCGGCACACTTCCCGAGAGATGAGCATTGCCTCGGAAGATTTGACGGGCAGGCTCTCTATGAGCATCCGGATCCGAGGAGGGGCGAGCATCCCGACTGGGGTACATATATATTTGATTACGGCCGCAAGGAGGTTGAGAACTTCCTGGTTGCCAACGCACTGTTCTGGGTAGAGAAGTTCCACGTAGACGGTCTCCGTGTGGATGCAGTGGCTTCCATGCTATATCTTGACTACGGAAAGAGAGATGGCGAGTGGGTTGCAAACAAGGACGGCGGCAACGAAAATTATGATGCCGTGAAGTTCCTTCAGGACCTGAACAATCTGATGGATGAGGAGCACCCCGGCGCATATATCATCGCCGAGGAGTCCACAGCATGGGCAGGAGTTACTGCTCCTGTGAAGGACAAGGGACTCGGATTCTCATATAAATGGAACATGGGATGGATGAATGATTTCCTGGAGTATATCAAGCTTGATCCCTACTTCAAACAGTTCCACCATGACCAGCTGTGCTTCTCGATCTTTTATTATTTAAGTGAGCGTTATATCCTCGTACTCTCACATGATGAGGTCGTCCACGGCAAATGCTCCATGTTCAACAAGATGCCCGGACTCGAGGGTGACAAGTTTGCCACTCTCAGAGCGTCCTACGGATACATGTACGGACATCCCGGAAAGAAGCTTCTCTTCATGGGACAGGAGTTTGCACAGCGCAGAGAGTGGGCGGAGTTCAGAAGTCTTGACTGGTTCCTCCTCGAGGATGAGAGACATAAAAAGATGCAGGATTATGTGAGAGAGCTGAACAAGATTTACACCTCGTACGATGCCCTTTATTACAATGATTATGATGTCATGGGCTTCGAGTGGATGGACTGTCAGAGACCGCAGACGAGCACCATATCATTTATACGTAGAGGAAAGACCGCCAAAAAGCAGCTTATGTTTATCGTGAACTTCACGCCGGTTGCGCATACCAAATATCGCTGCAAGGCACCGTGCAAGGGCAAGTACAAGGAGATCCTGAACTCCGATGATGAGCGT
>JAFSTZ010000348.1 GCA_017445525.1 Eubacterium sp. | reverse complement strand
ATAGTCATAGGCAACATCGAGAACTCTTTCGGGATGTTTCCGTCATAGTAGATAGTAGGAGTAAAATCCTTCTCCCGGATGGCTTTTATTAAATCCCTGAATGAATCCATGATCATGGAACGTGCATTACCGTTCAATGATTCAGTCGGTGCGTCTCCGTCAATATGCACTCTGTTGCAGATCTCGTAAGCCATAAGCCTGGATATACCGGTACAGGAGTCGGAGACAGCCTTTGCGATACTCATCGGCTTTTTGTATATTATATTATTCCAATCATCTGTAGTCACATCAAAAACAGACAGCTTATCCATGGTGTTCGGGATAAAGTATTCCTTTCCCGGAAGCACCTCTCTGACTGAACTCATAAGCCCGTTAACATGCTTGATGGAGTCTATGATCTGATCGTTTTCATTTATAAATATGATGTTTGAGTGTTTCCCCATGATCTCTGTCATAAGTGAATAAGAGACATCATCACCCAGCTCATTTTTAGTGGATAGACCTATACGAACTACACGCTCAAAACCGACCTGTGTGATGCCTGTTATAAGTGCTCCGGATAAATGTTTTCTGAGCAGCATGCAAAAGTTCGGTGCAGTGAGCGGAGAGGTTTTGCTTTCAGTTGTAAGATATATAAGCGGAAGAGACGCATTTGCCGAGAGTTTCAGCTTCAGAGTTTCTCTTTTAGCAGAGCCGTCTTCTCTGTCTACGGAAGCGGGAGTCTGAATCGTGAGTATCAGTTCATCGGGCTCCGGCTGGGCTATTTTTCTTATATGTGCTCCGTTCAGTCTGGTGTTCAACTCATCAGAAAGAGCAGCAACAGTTATTCCGTCAAAAGCCATGTGAATAGTCCTTTCTATACCGGCGCAGTGAGTTTATCGCGTCGGGAAAATACATTTGTACTGAAATCAATTTATTCACAATTATAACTTATAAAGGACATAAATGCAAGCATCCGATGTGTCCATTGATGCAATTCAGCCGTGAATAGTAACAAAAAATTCATAAATACTCCGATATTTCTTGACTAATCTGGCTGTTTGCACTATAATAGATGGGTATGGTTATCGGTGGGAACTGATAAGATCAATGATTTATTACGCCAATCAGGAGGGATGATATGATCCGAAGCATGACCGGATTCGGACGTGGTGAAGCGTCTGATGATCACTACAAGATAGTTATTGAGATGAAGTCGGTAAACCACAGATATCTGGATATAAATATCCGCATGCCCCATAAGTTCAGTTTTTACGAGAATAAAGTAAGAAACATGATAAAGAATTATGCGCTTAGGGGAAAGGTCGATGTATATGTTTCTTTTGAGGAGACAGGAGAGTCCGATCTTGCTATCTCGTATAATTCAAAGATAGCCGGAGCTTATATCGAGGGAGTAAGGCAGCTGGCTTTGGATCATTCCATGAAGTTCAAGACTGATGCATATCAGATCGCAAGTCTTCCCGAGGTGTTTACGCTGAAGGATTCGGCTATAGATGAGGAGAAGATCGTTCCGCTGTTGGATGAGGCTCTACAGGCTGCAGGTGAGCAGTTTGTGAGCAGCAGATCTACTGAAGGCAAGGGTCTGGATGAGGACATCAGAAAGAAGCTTAAAGAGATCGGGGATGTAACGGCTAGTATTGAAAAGAGATATCCTGAGATCCTGAAGGAGCATGAGGAGCGTATCAGGAAAAAGGCTCAGGAGTTGCTTGAGGACAGACAGATAGATGAACATGTCCTTGCATCAGAGATGGTTATATATGCAGATAAGCTTTGTGTAGATGAGGAGATGGTGAGACTGAAAACTCATATCACTCATATGTCCGAGACTCTTGATGAGCAGGAGAACATCGGCAGAAAGCTTGATTTCCTGACCCAAGAGCTCAACCGTGAAGCAAATACCATACTGTCCAAGTCGACGGATGTTACCATAGCCAACTACGGTATAGAGTTGAAAACTCTGATAGAAAAGATCAGGGAGCAGATACAAAACGTAGAATAGGAGTTGCATTTATGCAGTTTGTAAATATAGGCTTCGGAAACATGGTCAATGCCGAAAAGATATGCAGCATAGTAAGTCCCGAAGCGGCACCTGTAAAAAGGATGGTTCAGTCGGCAAAAGACGACGGACTTGCCGTGGACGGTACCTGCGGACGAAAGACAAAATCCGTCATCGTTCTTGACAACAATTCAGTTGTTTTGTCGTCACTGCTGCCGGATACTATAGTTTCTCGCCTATAGGATGGGAGGTTTTTATGGATAGACCCGGTATTCTGATAGTTATGTCCGGCTTTTCAGGTGCTGGCAAAGGCACCATAGTTAAGTCACTTTTGGAAAAGCATGATATATTTTTATCGATATCGTGTACCACGAGAAAGCCGAGAGAAGGAGAGATTGACGGCAAAGATTATTACTTTGTGACTCGGGAAGAGTTTGAAAAGATGATCCGGGAAGGTGAGATGATCGAGTGGGCAGAGTATGCCGGAAACTACTACGGCACTCCCAAAAAAGCCGTTAACGACCGACTTGCTGAGGGCAAGGATGTTCTGCTGGAGATAGAGGTTCAGGGTGGCATGCAGGTGAAAAAGCTTTTTCCCGAAGCTGTTCTGCTCTTTGTTGTGCCTCCGTCGGCAGATGAGCTTTTGAACAGGCTGAGAACCCGTGGCACGGAGAACGAGTCACAGATTGGCCTGAGACTTGAGCAGACGATAAGAGAGATCGAATATATCAAGGATTATGATTATATAGTACTGAACGATCAGCTTGACAAGGCTGTGCAGACTGTCCTAAACATTATGGAGAGTCAGCGTATCAGACCGGTTTTCCAAAAGGAATCAACAGAAAGATTAAAACTTGATCTGTCCAGACTAATCCAGGAGAACAACTTATGAATGAAAAAGAAAACGAAAGCATCATAGAAGATAAAAAAGATGCGGTAAGTGAAGAGATCATCAACGAAGAAACACAACCCGAAGCGGAAGCAAAGGTAAAAAAAAGCCGATCAAAGCTGAGTATTGCCATAGAGATTGCAATATACGTAGCGCTCGTATTTATATGTCTGTTCATCATCCCGAAATATGTGATTCAGAGGACGGCAGTTTCAGGACAATCCATGGAGGACACGCTTCATAACAAAGAAAGCCTGTTGATCGATAAGATATCATATAGATTCCATGATCCTGAAAGATATGACATAATAGTCTTTTATCCGCATGGGAAAGAGGTTGATGATTCCGAGTATTATATAAAGAGAGTATACGGTCTTCCGGGGGAGACGATACAGATCAAGGAAAACACTATCTATATCAACGGTCAGCCGATAGAAGATAAATATGCGAAAAATGCCATGGACGAGGAAGGACTTGCCGCAAAGCCGTATACATTGAAGGAAGATGAGTTCTTCGTACTGGGAGACAATAGGGAAGTCAGCTTGGACTCAAGGACTATCTGGACAAAGGATAAGGATAAATACAAAGATATGTATTCCGAGGATGATCTTGAACTGATATCCGATCCTGATGCTCCGGGTCCGGTCAAAAGAGATTTCATAGAAGGAAAGGCATTTTTCAGGATTTGGCCATTAAGTGCATTTGGAACCATAGATTGATCAAACAAAATGAAAGGAAGGAAGAAACCATGTTACATCCATCTTACACAGACCTTATGAATATCGCAAACAGTGAGGTAGAGCAGGGAGAACAGCCTGTAGTAAACAGCAGATACTCCATAGTCCTTGCAACTGCCAAGAGAGCAAAGCAGATCATCGGAGGATCCAAGCCTCTCAATGAAGATGCAAAAATCAGTTGTCCTAAACCGCTTTCAATAGCTATCGATGAGCTTGCATCGGGTGCGTTGAAGATAAGAGGAGAGGACTGATAGCACAGGCAAAGTGTTGATATGTGATGAGGAGAGTCTAAATCACTGATTATCTACTGTAGAATTGTCAAATGTTAATATTGTATTAAAAAGAGCTCCCGGCATAAAGGAGCTCTTTTTATAGGGATTTATGAGGGTTCCACTACCTGTGCATCAGATGAGCTGAACAAGCGCTCGTCACATAAGTCGCATTATCCTGCGAACGATGCACTATCGTGAGACAGAACTCGAGCATATGGGCATCATAAGATAAACCCCCTCACGAAGGTAGTCGGAAGCAAGATTGTT
>JAFSTZ010000347.1 GCA_017445525.1 Eubacterium sp. | reverse complement strand
CTCTATCGCATGCGCACGGTTAGCCGATCTGTACAGGATCAGCACATCATCAGCCGGCAGATCTATATCCGCATGACAGGCTTCCAGCGCTTCCATAAGCTGATCTATGGAGAACACTACACCGACAGCGGGCTCATCTTTGCCAAACTGCTTCATCAGTGTATCATATCTTCCTCCGCTTGCTATAGCTTCGCCGGTTCCGTAAGTAAACGCCTTGAAGATAACTCCGGTGTAGTAATCCATGCGACCGAGCATCCCGGGATCAAAGTTTACGTACTCGATCAGTTCAGAGCTCATCAGTATCTCCTTGATCTTTTCCAGGCGATCTATCGCCTCAAGTGCCTCGGGATCATTTATCCTGTTCTTGACAAACTCGAGTGAATCTTGATCAGCAAATATCTCAGGCATTTTGATCAACAATTCACTGAGGCCCGGATTCAGACTTTTATCCTTGATAAGTTCTCCGGCGGCGTATGAGTTTTTGTTCTCTATAAATGTCCTGAGCTTGGCAGTCTCATCGGCACTCAATCCGGCTTCACGCACCAGTCCTCTGAAAATTCCTGCATGTCCAATATCGATCTTGAACTCTTTAAGGCCGCATTTTTTCAGACATTCTATGGTAAGTGTGAGCATCTCGCCGTCGGTATCCGATGTTGAATCACCTATGATCTCACCGCCGATCTGTGTGGTTTCCGACAGCTTGCCCTGATATCCGTCATGATGCATATAGATACTTCCGGTATAGCAAAGCCTAAGCTGCATATCCTCATCCTTATAATACCTTGCGACGCATCTTGCGATCTGAGGAGTATGGTCAGGTCTTAAGACCAGAGTGTTATTATGTCGGTCAAAAAACTTAAACATCCTGTTTGAGCTGACTGTACCACGCTCTTTGTTAAAAATATCAAAAAACTCATAACTCGGAGTTTTTATGTTACGAAAACCGTAAAGCCTCATCTCGCTACGTATCATATCACAGATATGGTCGTACTTTTTACACTCTGACCCGAATACATCTCTGACACCGTCAGGAGTAAACAAAAGCGATGTATCAAATGACATATCGTTATCCATAGACACCTTCCATTCTTTTTATATATTAGTCTGCCTGATTATCAGGAAACTTCCCGTTTGAAAACGACATATTTTCAGGTAGCTTTATTTGTCGGTACCTAAAAGCGCATTTACATACTCTTCACCATTGAACATGTTGAGATCCTCGATATGCTCGCCCACACCGATGAACTTGACCGGGATTCCAAGCTCCGACCATATGGCAACAGCTATACCACCCTTTGCCGTACCATCCATCTTCGTCAGGATGACTCCGGTGACATCCGTAACGGATGCAAACTCCTTCACCTGCTGCAAAGCATTCTGACCGGTAGTGGAATCAACTACTATCAGAGTTTCAAGATGCGCCCCCGGATACTCGTTATCAAGTATATTATGGATCTTGTGGAGCTCGTTCATGAGATTTTTCTTGTTATGCAGTCTGCCGGCCGTATCACACAGAAGTATATCAACGTTTCTGGCCTTGGCAGCGGCTACCGCATCATATACTATCGAAGCCGGATCCTGTCCCTCATTTCCGGCTATGATATCGACACCTGCTCTCTTTGACCACTCCTTGAGCTGCTCTATGGCTCCTGCACGAAATGTATCAGCTGCAGCAAGAAGCGTTTTCTTGCCTCTTCCTTTCAACAAGGCTGCCATCTTGCCGACACTCGTTGTCTTGCCAACGCCGTTGACACCGATCACCAGTATGACTGACTTTCTGTTCATAAAGAAATATGCATCCATCGGCATCTCAAGCTTTTCCATAAAAATGTCGATCAGGATATCTTTGGCATGGTACGCATCGGTCCACTTCTTCTCACGAACTCTCTCCTGCATCTCCTCGATGATCTCCGACGAGGTAACAGCGCCTACATCAGCCATCACGAGAACCTCCTCGAGCTCCTCGTAAAAGTCATCATCTATAGGTCTTCCCGCGCCGAACAGTTCATCCATCTGCGCGGATATCTGATT
>JAFSTZ010000346.1 GCA_017445525.1 Eubacterium sp. | reverse complement strand
TCCAGACCCTTGTTCATCATCGTCGCGGAATCAATAGTGATCTTCGCGCCCATATCCCAGTTCGGATGATTGAGCGCCTGCTCCACAGTCACGCTCTCCAACTCCTCACGAGTAGACTTTCTGAAAGGTCCACCGGACGCAGTCAGATAGATGGTCTCTATCGGAGAACCATCTCCGGCGCCATGTCTCCCTGCACTTGATCCTACACTTTCCATCTGCCTCTTTACGGGCACGCCATCCTCAAAGGGACCATCCGGCAGTCCCTGCAGACACTGAAAGATCGCAGAATGCTCCGAATCAACCGGAAGCAGCCTCACCTTGTGCTCTCTAGCGGCCTTCATGATAAGATGACCTGCACAAACCAACGTTTCCTTGTTTGCAAGAGCAATATCCTTGCCATGCTCTATGGCTGTAAGTACGGGACGCAGTCCTATCATGCCTACCATGGCAGCCACTACCAGATCAACATCCGGCTCTGTCACTGCCTTTATATATCCCTCCATACCGCAGAGAAACTCAGGCTTCCTGAGCGATCCGTTTTCCTCAAGGGCATCGAGAAGCTCATCCAACGCATCCTCATCCTTCATCACAACAAGTTTGGGATTGAACTCATCTATCTGCTCTGCCATCCTGGCAGTATTCGTACCGGCCACAAGAGCAAAAATACTGAACTCATCCCTATACTTCCTGATGACCTGAAGTGTCTGTGTACCTATGGAACCGGTCGATCCGAGTATCGTTATATTTTTCATAAATACCTGCTTTCTTTAGCTAAAAACAGTCGACAACATCAAAAGATAGTATACAAACGGAGCTACAAAGATCACGCTGTCAAAACGATCCAAAACACCACCGTGCCCCGGTATGATGTTACCGTAATCCTTTACATCGTGATTCCTCTTTATGGCAGATGCAGCCAGATCACCAAAGATAGAAACTACAGCACTTATCATGGTGACCACCGGGAATACGACCAGAGGAGTTATCGGGAACCAGATCATATCCGGAACAAAGAACGCATAGATAAATGAAAGCAACCCGGCTCCGATCACACCACCTATACATCCCTCCATGGTCTTTTTCGGGCTGAGCTCGGAGAAATGATGCTTTCCTATCAGCTTTCCGACACAGTAGGCACAGGTATCGGCACCCCATGAGCCAAAAACTATAAGCCATACGAGCCACGCTCCGTCGTACAGGTTTCTCGTAAAAACAACATGCGACAAAAGCATACCTGCATAGACTATTGCAAAAAAACTCTCGGCAACAGCCTCTATCCTGATCTTCGGATACTTTACAACATAAATGATCAGGATCAGGACCAGCGAAACAACGAGAAGCGGAATTACCAGCTCCATCTTGTCGAACCATATCAAAATATAATACGTTAGAACTGACAGATATGTTATAATTCCTATGGCCTGTTTCTCTAAACCGAAAACCCTCATAAGCTCAAAGTCAGCTATAAGGGATAACAAACCGAAAACTATGGTAACAGCCGGATCTCCGAATATAAATGTTGCGATAAGACCTATCACAAGCACTATACCACTGATCAACCTTGTAACAAACATAGTCACCTCCCGGATGATTTCACTCCATCAAATCGTTAAGCATTACTGCATATCATATCAATATTTAAACCGGATACGCAAAAACATCACTCCTTCAAGCCTCCGAACTTTCTGTCAACATGATTGTAATAATCTATCGCCTTCTCAAGTTCTTTTTTGTCAAAATCCGGCCAGGTAACTTCAGTAAAATAAAACTCCGCATATGCCAACTGCCATAGAAGATAATTTGACAATCTCTGCTCACCGCCGGTGCGTATAAGCAGCTCCGGATCAGGCCAATCCCATGTATCCAGTTTCCCGGATATCATTTCCTCAGATACATCATCCGGCACTATCCTGCCCTCGGAGACATCCTCGGCGATGCTTCTTGCAGCACGCGTGATCTCATCCCTGCTTCCGTAGTTCAGTGCTATGATAACATCGATATCGGTGTTACCCGCAGTTGTTTCCTCCAACTCATCTATCGTCTTTTGTAACGACTCTGCCAGCTTTGATCGGTCTCCTATCACACGCATACGTACGTTATTCTTCATGGATCTTTTTATACTGGATCTGAGCTCCGACTCCAGCAATTCCATCAAAGCATCTACCTCTTCCTGCGGTCTTTTCCAGTTTTCCGTAGAAAAAGCATACATGGTTATATATCTGACACCCATATTTTTGGCAGCGCGTGAAATCCTCTCAACATTTCTGGCCCCCTCAGCATGTCCTGCCTTTCTGGGCAGATGTCTCCTCTTCGCCCAACGTCCGTTTCCATCAAGTATGATGGCTATATGCTTGGGCACAACTCTTTCTTCCGACATATGTTCCCCTCCAATATTGTATTTCATCAATTTCTACTCACATTATCTAATATTATATGAAATGAAGGGCTGTTTGTCAACTTAACAAAAAAGAGAACCGCCACCAGGCAGTTCTCCGGGATTCTACTCCATGGTCATACTGATAACTACTTTGAAAGTAATATCTGCAAAGGTTTCAGTGATTATG
>JAFSTZ010000345.1 GCA_017445525.1 Eubacterium sp. | reverse complement strand
CCATCTTGAAAGCTACCTGTACGAACTTTTCGTCAACCAACCCCTCAAGTTCGCCCTTGATGTTCTCAGCCAGGTCTACTCTTGTTGCAGTAGGCGGCGAAATATCCACCGTATCACTTATCATGGAAGACATGGATGTTGCCGCCGATCCCATCATCTGGTTCATAGCCTCGCAGATCGCACTTAAGTGCAACTCTGAAAGATCCTGATCCGTGCTGGTTCCGTCTCCACCCATCATCAGATCGGTGATGACCTTGACATCATCCTCCTTAAGGATAAGAATGTTCTTACCCTCAAGTCCCTTCACGTAAGAAATATGGATAAACACACAAGGTGTCGGTTGTTCTCTTGAAAGATCATCTATTGATATGGTCGTAACCTTCGGAGTAGTTATATCCACTCTGTTATTGACCAATATCGACAATGTTGTTGCCGCCGTGCCCATGCTGATATTGGCGATCTCGCCAAGTGCATCTGCCTCATCAGCTGTTAGAGCTTCATTGGCGCTGACTGCTCCAGCATCCGGAGCAGCAGCCGCGGCATCATCGGCTCCCGCATCATCGCCGCCTGCTTCCATACTGCCTAAAAGAGCGTTAATCTCTTCTTGCGAAAGCATACCGTCCATCGCGCTACTCCTCTCTGTAGATTGATTTTATCTTCACTGCGTACGAGTCGTCATATGCGCCCGGTATTGCAGAGAACTTTTTGATATTTCCGACATATACATCCAGCTCATCCTCAAGGTGAGTATCTATCTTTATGATATCACCCGGCAAAAGATGCATAAAATCGTTGACCGATATGGCACTTCGTCCCATGATGGCCCTAACAGGTATCTGCGCCTTCTGCAAAGACTCTTCGATAACCTCCTTGTACGTGCCGATCTCGGTTGTTTCATTGCTGGAATACCAGTTTTTAGTATTCAGCTTATCTATCACAGGCTCTATGACATCATACGGTATACATATATTCATAAGCCCTTCGGCCGCTCCGATCTTTATATTCATCGTGATGATCGAAGTCATCTCGTTCGGAGTTACAAACTGTGCAAACTGTGAGTTTGTCTCTATCCTGTCAAGCATTGGCTCAAGCTGCACCACGGTCTGCCATGGTTCCACCAGAAGATTCACACAGACCACCATGATCCTCTCTATGAGGGTAAGCTCTATATCGGTAAAATCTCTCGACTTCTCTAGCGGTTGACCGTCACCCCCGAGCATACGGTCCACTATAGCATATCCCAGTCCGGTTGCCATTTCCATGATGATATTCCCCTCAAGGGGAGCAAAGTTCACAACTCCCAGAAGCACCGGATTTGAAAGCGAGTTTGAAAACTCCTGATATGTGGCCGCCTCTGAATGCATCACCTCGACCTGAACATTCTTCCGGAGATATACCGGAAGTGTCGTAGACAGCAATCTTGCATAATGCTCGTATATAAAAACCAGGGTTCTTAAGTGCTCCTTGGAAAACTTAGACGGTCTCGCAAAGTTATAATCCTTGACCTGTCGTTCATCCTCTTCAGGAGTGGCGTTTGGGTCGAATTCTCCACTGTTTAGCGCAGATAGCAAGTTATCTATCTCGCTCTGCGAGAGCACATCACTCATAACGCCTCACCTCTTTTACACAAAACTCAAATTTCATTCTAACACATTTTCCCTTGTCGTGCAAGTGTTGTTTTCAGGAAAAATATCCCCGTCACTTATCAGGCAAGGAACGGCTCGATAAAGATGATCTCAACAATACACTTGGTATTATACATCTCCTGTATCTTCTTGACACACTCGCTCGCTACTTTCACCTGATCAAAATCAGATTTTGTATGTGAGCTTATGGTCTTTATAACAATATCCTTAACATGTGTAGGATCGGTCTTTACCTGTTCGCTGACAGTCGCATAGTCCTCTGCTTTGGTATTAAACGATACCGAAAATCCCTTCATACGAAAGACGTGCATAGTGTCATCTCCCTCCTCGGGAAGAAGATTCAGGTTCTGAACTGCGTCATACTCTACCGGGAATGACTCCAGATCCGCTATCGTATAATCTTCGGACTCATCCTTGGTGTCGATCTCAAGATCTATGACCGATGCAACCTTATCTATAAGATTGGTCGTCTTGTTCATAGCAGGCATCACAGTAAATACCAGCACAGCTGTCAGAACAAGATTTATGACTGTTGCTGCCATGATGACAACGGTCAGGATATTTTTCTTCATCGTACTGCTCTCCTATTACTTATTCGTATAAATACGGAACTCCACCCTACGGTTTCTCGCACGCCCCGCCTCAGTAGCGTTGCTCGCCACGGGGTCATACTCACCGCGCCCTGTTGTTTCGAGATTGCTGGGATCCAGCTTTTTTACATCTGTCATGTATTCAAATACCGATGTTGCCCTGGCCATGGACAGCCAAAGGTTGTTCGGATATAAACCACTGCTTATCGGAACCGCATCGGTATGTCCCAGGATCTGTATCTTGTTTCCTTTATAAATCCTGAGGATGTTGCCAAGTCGCGAAAGCAAAGGCTTTGCGGAATCTTTTACATCAGCCTGACCGGAGTCGAAAAGCAGTGCTCCGTTCATGGTTATCTGTACGTATTGATTCTTCTTGTCCATCTGCACGGAGATATCGTCTTCGATATTTCTGTCCTCGGCCGCCTTCATGATCTCTTCGTAGGTCTCTTCATTTCTCTTCTTCTGTTCAGCTTCCTGCTGCGCTTCGACAGCCTCTACGGTCGCGCGGTCTATGTTATCTCCGGTTTTGTTGTCGTCATTCTGACTTTGAGGGTTCTGATCCTGTTGTTGACCCTGATTACCGGCCTCTGTGTCCTGCTGGGAACCTCCCTGGTTCTGATCTTGCGACTGGCCATCCTGATTCTGCTGCTGGTTCTGACCCTGCTGCGTATCCTGACCTTGGTTCTGATCCTGGGAGTTCTGTCCCTGATTGGTATCCTGTCCGGCATTCTGATCCTGTTGCTGTGCAGTCTGTCCCTGGTCAGTGTCCTGGCCCTGCTGCTGACTCTGCTGCTCGGCGTTGTCCTTTGCAGATGTGTCATCGGACTTATTCTGTCCGTCATCGGACTTCTTGCCGCCCTCATCGCTGTTCTCACCCTGCTTGGATGCTGACTCACCGGGCTGCTGATTGCTCTGATCCTCGGTCGCATCCGGATCTTCCCCGGAACTCTCAAACTCGTTAAAATACTGGGAGATAGCCACCACCTGATCAGTACCGCTGTCTATAAACGGTCCCTGACCCATGGACTCGCCACCGCCGTCAAAGATATTTATACTCTCACTCATGGACTTTACGACTGCCTCATACTTCTGGGCATCGACTGTCGACATGGAGAAGAGCAACACGAAAAAGCAGAGCAACAGGTTCATCAGGTCGGCGAACGTGTTGATCCAACCGCCGGTGTCGGCGGGTTCGTCTTCTTCGATCTTTGCCATTAACCTTCACCACCTCCGCCTTCTTCTTCACCGAAGCCGCCACGGGCTGCAGGAGAAAGGAAGGACTTAAGCTTCTCTTCAATAACGCGCGGGTTCTCTCCTGCCTGTATGGACAGGATGCCCTCGCTGATAACACTCATCATCATAATCTCTTTGGAGTTGATCGCCCTAAGCTTGGTTGCTATGGGGATACACAGCCAGTTCGCTATCAGTGAACCGTACAGCGTCGTAATAAGGGCGACGGCCATGTTCGGTCCGATAGAACTCGGATCGTCAAGGAGCTTAAGCATGTTGATAAGTCCGATCAGGGTACCGATCATTCCCCACGCAGGTCCCATCCCGGCGAAAGCCTCCCAGAATCCTGCTGCTGCGGAATGTCGTCCGTTTATCGCACCTATCTCCGTTTCAAGTATCGATGATACAAGCTCCTGATCGGTACCGTCGACGATAAGCGTAATACCCTTTTTCATGAATTCATTGTCGATGTCGCCCGCAGCCTCCTCCAGCTGGAGAAGTCCCTCTTTTCTTGCGACATTGGCAAGCTCGATAACCTTGTTGATGATCTCAGGTATATCGTATGTAGGTGTCTTGATGGCAACCAGAAAGGTCTTCAGTGATCCTACCCAGCCTCCGATACCATCCGACTGGATCAACATACACATCAAGGCACCGACAACCACGATCAGGAAGGACGGCATGTCCCAGAAGTTCCCCAACGCCGCAAATCCCTGATCACCGGATACGATACCGTATACCACGGCGGCTGCACATCCGATAAGACCGCCGACTGTAGCTATATCCAATTAACTGCACCACCTTTTTATGGAATATGGATCTCCCTCCTCGCCATCTTCACGAGGTCTTTGATCTCCTGTCTGCTTTCCTTTACCATGACCTTTTTGCCTGTCGTAAGTGAGATCACGGTATCGGGAGTTTCCTCAACCGACTCGATCAGGTCGTCGTTCAGGCTCATGATGGTACCATTCATACGCGTTACATCTATCATGGGCCACCTCCTTAAACGGCATAGGTCTGATAACTATCCTATTCTATCACAAGATTCAATTGTTTTCAAGCAAAAAATTATTTTTTATTATATAAAAACAGCAATTACCATTAATGATAATTGCTGTTTATACTTGTTAATCAGTTAATAGATCATCGTTTCAGGTTTACGAGCTCCTCAAGCATGGAGTCTGATGTTGT
>JAFSTZ010000344.1 GCA_017445525.1 Eubacterium sp. | reverse complement strand
TCAGTTATACTTTGTCTGTCACCTCATGCAACCGGTATTCAACCAAAGTTTGCAGATAACACTTGAGAAAACTATGGAAAAACTGCTTGGATGTATCATATGAGAAGCCCATAAACTTCTCTACTACAGACGGATCATCCAACCCGAGTGTTACATAAAAATAGTAAAGATCGGACAACTCTATGACAGGATGACCTATGGAAACTCTGTCCATATCGATCAACAGGGGCTCTCCGTTCTGTATAAATACATTGCCGGTGTGGAAGTCTCCGTGAATCAGAGTGTGAACTTCCGGCAGATTGTCGATGAGCTTCATGCATTTTTCTTCGAGAGCTTTGTCCTCTGCTCCGACTCCGCCGCTGATGTATCCGTGTATCCTCTCATATACATACGGGAATCCGTCATCTTCGGTCACTTCAATACTGTGGATGATGGATGCGACCTCCGCCATGACACCGGCGTAGTGATCTACCTGTCCTGGCGATCTGGCGATGTATCTTGACAGTGTATCGGAGTCAACCATCTCAAACATGGCTCCGTATTTCTTTCCTACAGATACTATACCAAAGGAAATAGCCGTAGGGATACCGAGTATAAATGTTTTCCGGCACTGAGCTATCTCCTGCTCCACATCACGATAGGTGTTGTTCTCGTTGAATACCTTTATGACGAGCTCGTCATCATAACGGTATACATCTCCCTTGGCACCGTGTCCGAGAAGCTCACAACCATCAACCGAAACCTCTTTATACTTTTTAAATCTCGTTTTCTCGCTATCAAAGGTTCCCGGCCATATAAAGTTGATATGCTTGATGAGTTCTTTGAAAGCTCCGGTCTTGTTGAGAGACAGCTCTATCATTTCGGCAACACTTTTATAGTACCAGCGCTGCATCTCGGGGTCGTTCTGATTGAACTTTTGCCACATCTCCTCCCCGAGTTCCGAGTACATGCCTGCAAGAGAACGAATATTGGCGAGTTTATCTGCAAGCCAGAGCATCTTTACACCTTCATCCGTACTGCTCTTAAGTATCTTGAGCGAGCCTTCCTTGCGCTGTTTCCAGGTGTCACTTTTTTTCTCT
The DNA here is from genome assembly GCA_017445525.1 of Eubacterium sp. Lineage (GTDB taxonomy): Bacteria > Bacillota > Clostridia > Lachnospirales > Lachnospiraceae > Eubacterium_F. Next base: position 5,587 of record JAFSTZ010000344.1, on the reverse strand, counting down.
CCGGGATAGTCGTTTTCCGTATCCGTTGATACTATATCCGCTACTCTTTTGCCAAAACGTTTTTCGATCTCCTCCAAAGTACCATCAGTATCCTCTACTATATCATGGAGGATACCGGCGGTTATTACTTCTTCATCATCGGTAATGGTAGAAAGGATCTGAGCAACTTCAAGCGGATGAAAAATATAGGGTGTGTTCCCGAACTTACGAACCTTTCCCTGATGCAAGATTGTTGCATATATGATAGCCTCTTCCGATATCTTCATCATAAAGCTGTCCCCCCTACCTGTTTTGATTTATCCTTTGGAAATCTCGCTGATGTTTCTCACCAATTGTATTGTCTACTATATCAAAAATCAGCCGAAAATGCAAGCGCAAATCTTCTTTGTCGGGCAGATGTTCGGGATTTTATGGTCGTATCAAATATAAACTTGTTTTTTTTCAGCTTTTATGGTAAAATCGCATATGTGATTGCAAAAATGACGGACAGATGAAAGCAGATAAAAAGGCAGCGTCGAAGGCGGTAAAAAAAGCAGCCTCCTGAGGCGGCAGAGATAGCGACGATCCTGAATCGGAGGTTATGCATGAAAAAATATAAGCATTTTAAGATTGGCGGAATACAGCATAAAATCTTCAATCTTGTGTTGATAGTCATCATCCTGATGATAGCGGCATATACAGCAGTTATCGTATTTCAGGTCAAGAACATCACAAGTCTCGTTGCGGATACCAGTGAGAAACAGGAAAAGTCGATCGATGATATCTCCGGACAGACTATGTCTGCTGTCATCAGTTCCAGTCTGACCTCATCCTCCAGGATGCAGGCGACTATATCCGATGATCTGTTTATGAATCTGAAAAATCAGGTCTGTGCTCTCGGAGACAGTGTACAAAGGATATTTGAAGCACCTGATGAGCACAATGAGTATCCGTTTTATCTGCCGGATATGTCCAAACAGGGACAGACCTATGTTCAGACTATCACGGCAGAGGGAGTTGACCTCGATGATCAGGCTCTCAGGCATAAGCTCGGTCTGATCAGCTCGCTGAGTGACTCCATGTGCTCTGTTTATGACAATAACAATCTGAACTCCTACTTTGTAGCATTTCCTGAGGGCGCAGTCATGATTACGGATGATCGCCCGGAGGCAAAGATTACGGAGGAGGGAAAGATACTTACACTTCCGGTTACCGAGCGACCTTGGTATGTGGGTGCCGTGGAAACCGGAGAACTGTTCTTTACGGATGTTGAGCTGGATGCATTTACCGGACAGATCGGTATAGTATGCTCGCTTCCCGTTTATGTTGATGACAAGCTGGTGGCAGTAGTCGGAGCGGATATGTTTCTCGACTCCATGAGCGAAGCGATAGCAGCATCAAAGTCTGAGGGTGCCTTTTCATTTATAGTGAATGAAAAAGGACATGTGGTTTTCTCTCCGGAAGAAAGCGGTCTGTTCCAGGTCAAAGCATCCGATGAAGCCGTGGATATCAGGATGAATCAGAACCGTGATTTCCTGGAGTTTATCAATGAATCCTTCAAGATCACGACTTCACTTGAGCTCATGGAGGTAGAGGGAGTAGAGTACTATATGTCGGGGTCACCTATGCCTACTGTGGGATGGTCGCTGATCTCGGTTGCGAGAAAGGATGTTGTCGATCAGCCGACCGTAGCTATGAAGGAGCAGTATGGGGCTATACAGAAGGAGGCTACTGACAGTTATCATACAGAGATGCGCTTTGCTCTGCTCACGATCATAGTACTTGTTCTGGTTATCCTGATACTTGCGATCATAAGTGCACTGATACTTGCCAAAAGGATAGTACGGCCGCTTGAACGTATCACGGACAGGGTGCATTCACTCGGTGGCGATGATCTCGAGTTCCGTATGGAGGATGCATATAAAACCGGAGATGAGATAGAGATACTTGCAGAGTCATTTGCGATGCTATCGGCAAAAACCCTGCAGTATGTGGAACAGGTGACAAGGGTTACCGCTGAGAAGGAGAGGATCGGAGCGGAGCTGAGTGTTGCAACGAACATCCAGGCGAGCCAGCTGCCGAGACTGTTCCCGGCGTTCCCACAGAGACCTGAGTTTGATCTCTATGCATCGATGACTCCGGCCAAGGAGGTCGGCGGTGACTTCTATGACTTCTTCCTTGTAGATAACGATCATGTGTGTCTGGTGATGGCCGATGTATCCGGAAAGGGAGTTCCGGCGGCGCTGTTTATGATGATCTCTCGTGTGTTGATCAAGGCGAGGATACAGAACGGCGAGCCTGTCGATATAGCTATCTCAAACGTCAACAACCAGCTCTGTGAGGGTAACGAGGCGGGACTTTTTGTGACAGTATGGGCAGCAGTTATCGAGATATCGACCGGAAGGGGAGAGGCTATAAATGCCGGACACGAGCATCCTTGCATCCGCAGGGCGGACAGTAAGTATGAGCTGGAGGTGTATCGTCACTCAGTTGCGGTTGCAACTATGGAGGATATAAAGTTTAAAAAGCATGAGTTCCAGCTTAACCCGGGTGATTCGCTCTTTGTCTACACCGATGGAGTTGCGGAGGCAACGGACAGCCATGATGAGCTTTTTGGAAATGAGCGTATGCTGGAAGCACTAAACAGAAATCCGGATGCTTCGCCCAAGGAGGTTCTCGACAACGTCATGGATGGTATCAACGAGTTTGTCGCCGGTGCTGAGCAGTTTGATGATATCACGATGCTTTGCTTGAAGTATATAGGAGCATGAAACAGGGATACACTGATCTGATAAGCTTTCCCCTAAAATAGGTCATCCAAAGTTATCACAGCTTGAATATCATTTGAATATGCATTGTTTAGTACACCATGACAGGTAATAAGAGTTGGATGAACAGCATATTTGGTTTTTGTGGCAGTTATCAGATCATGTACTTTTCTCTTTATACTTTTATCCGTTTTATCAGTTATCACATATTCAGATGAAGAGTATTTCATCTCACACATATTGATAACACGATCAGCCCGGACTATCAGTAGATCAATCTGCGAGCCAAGTATGCCTGCGTCAGGATTTGCCGTGCAATACCAAGAGTTTATATCTGTATGAACACCTGAGATGCCCAGCTTTTCCTTTATTCTATCAATATGAAGCAGGCATACTCTTTCAAATGCCAGTCCGGTCCATGCATTTACTGTTGGGGTGTTTATCTGTGAAGACCAGAAGTGTTCATCGGTTGGTCTTTTCTCCATGAACCTGTAATAAAACAAAGTAAAGCTGTCTATCAATTGGTATACAGCGTTTTTTGATTTCATGCCGAACGCAGTGTATTTTCGAATAAATCCACAACTCTCCAATTCTTCAAGCTTCAAAGTTAAGTCCCCTGAGTTTGAAAGACCTGATTCTCTGATCAACTCTTCCCTTGTCATGCCTGATTTCTTTTTCCCGAGTGCACTGATCAATTTCAGATGAGCTGTTGGGTTGCGGAAAATCGAAGCATAAAGATATTTGAATTCATCCTGCAACGGAGCGTCTTTCTCAAAAAGAATGCTGTTTATGTTTTGAGCCAGGCTCCGGCCTTTTTTTATAAATGTCCAGTAATACGGTATGCCTCCAAAGATCATATAGAATTGAAGTATTTGATCACGAGTGAAAACTATGTTTTCAGATTTGACATATTCTTCGCACTCTGACAGGGAGAATGGATCAAGATGGATCTGCTCTGTAAGTCTGTTATAAAGCCCGCCTTTGTTATGGATAATATTTGAGAGCATCCACGATGTGGCAGATGCACATACTATCAGAATCACATCATCCCGGTCTGATGCCCATCCGTTCCAAAAGTGTTCAAGTGCAACGATCAGGCGGCTTTTAGGGGTATCCATCCATGATAGTTCATCTATAAATACCACCTTTTTCTTTTCTGATGAGTTTATTATCACTTCTTTCAGCAGGTTAAATGCTTCAATCCAGTTTTTTGGGCGTTGATCATACTCATATCCGGTATCCCGGATAGAATCAGCAAAAACCGAGAGCTGCTCGCTCATGGTTCCATCAGCCAGACCGGCATGTTGAAACGTAAATCTATGATTAAATGCTTCCCGTATAAGAAAGGTTTTTCCTATACGACGACGTCCGTAAACAGCGATAAAATGAGATCGGTTATCAAGTATAACATCTCTAAATATAGCAAGTTCCGACTGCCTTCCTATCAGTCTATTATCCATATGGCCTCCTTTATAGTTCGCTTAATCTATCTAATTTTCAAGTATTAAGTGAATTATAGCACGTATTGCATATATAATCAAGGTATTTTCGATAAAAGATGCAATTATAATCCGCTTAATCCATAAAAAAATTAGAGATTAAGCGGATTATAGTCGAATTATAGCATACCTAACGATAGTCTTGCATAGCATAAAAACATTGATTTTTCATTTTTACTTGACAAGTGGAATGATCTGTGTTATCATCTTTCGTGGTTAGGCAATACTAACTAACGACAGTCTAACCTAACAATACTTTCACCCTTTCACTATTTTATCGAAAAGAGGATTAACACTGTGAGTACCGAAGTGATAAACATCATTTGTAATATGGACATGAAAAAAATACAATCGCAACTGGTGCTCCAGTGTGCACCTCTTATCGTAGGATTGAAAGTATCCAATTTTTTTGTTACTGAACCAAAGTGTCTCCGTGCGCTCAGAATCATACTCAAAAGAAGTGATCTGTCTTTCTATGTTCTTACAAGTACAGAAAATAAGGTAACCTGTTTTATTTTTCGTGAAAAACCACTGGAAGCATTTTTGAATAAAAAAGAGAACTTATGTCTGTTGAAATCGATGGGATATAATGAGAATCTTTCTCTGACTCAGAAAATGTATGAGTTCAGGCGCAGATATCGCTCATATCAGGAGGGGTTGACCGGTTTTCCACATGAGATGGGAGTGTTTCTCGGTTACCCCGCGGAGGATGTAAGCGGATTTATAGAAAAAAAGGGGCAGCGCTATCTATACAGTGGGTACTGGAAGGTTTATGAGGATGTAGATACCAAGAAAGAAATCTTTGAAATGTATGAGATCGCTAAAGAATCTCTTGTGTGCCTGCTGGCAGGTGGGCTCTCTATAGTTGAGATCATTGAAGCCTTTTGCGGTCAGCACAAGATGGCGGCATAAAACCGGAAATATCGGGGGAGGTACTCTTTTCATGAAATCAAGTCAATCATCTGAGGATTATCTTAAAACCATACTGATCTTATCAAAACGACTTCCGGTAGTTCGCTCCGTAGATATTGCCAATGAACTTGGCTACAAAAAAAGCAGTATAAGCATAGCTATGAGTAAGCTTCTGGATAGGGGATATATCACTATCACATATTCAGGGTTTATCAGTTTAACTGAGGAAGGGAAGTCTCTTGCAGAGAAAATAAATGAGAGACACACAATATTTACTGAATTTTTGGTGTCTTTGGGCGTAGCACATGATATTGCTGAAAAAGATGCATGTCGACTGGAACATGCAATAAGTGATGAAAGCTTTGTTGCTTTTAAAAGATTCTGGTTAAACCAATGAGGAACATAACAGATCAGAAGGGGCTGCAGATG
>JAFSTZ010000343.1 GCA_017445525.1 Eubacterium sp. | reverse complement strand
GGAAAGGGGAAGGACAGCAACTTTGACCGGTGCGATCGCCGGGTGGAAATGCATGACATTACGGATATCTCCGTCCTTGATCTCCTCCTCGTCATATGCTGCGCATAAGAAGGCCAGAGTCACACGGTCAGCACCCAGTGAAGGCTCGATAACATAGGGGATGTATTTTCTCTTTTCCTCGTCATCAAAGTAGGACATATCCACTTTGGATACTTCCTGATGACAGGTCAGGTCATAATCTGTACGGTCGGCAATACCCCAGAGTTCGCCCCATCCGAAGGGGAAGAGGAACTCGATATCAGAGGTAGCCTTTGAGTAGAAAGACAGCTCATCCTTGTCATGGTCACGAAGTCGGAGCTCCTCATCCTTAAGGCCCAGGTCCTTCAGCCAGTTTACACAATAGTCTTTCCAGTAAGCAAACCACTCAAGATCCGTATCCGGTTTGCAGAAGAACTCCAGCTCCATCTGCTCGAACTCTCTGGTACGGAAGGTGAAGTTACCGGGTGTGATCTCATTCCGGAAGGACTTTCCGATCTGTCCGATTCCAAAGGGGAGTTTCTTTCTGGATGTTCTCTGTACATTTTTAAAGTTGACAAATATTCCCTGAGCCGTCTCCGGACGCAGATATACAACGTTTTTCGCATCCTCGGTCACACCCTGGAACGTCTTGAACATCAGGTTAAACTGACGTATCTCGGTAAAGTTGTGCTTGCCGCAGGACGGGCATGGGATCTGATTGTCTGCGATGAACTCCTCCATCTTGGTGTTGCTCCAGCCGTCTACGGAGGAGTCAAGCGTGATGCCTTTCTCTGCCGCATAACTCTCGATCAGCTGATCGGCGCGGAAACGCTCGTGACACTCCTTACAATCCATGAGCGGATCCGAGAAGCTTCCGAGATGTCCGGACGCAACCCATGTCTGCGGATTCATCAGGATCGCGCAATCAAATCCTACATTGAACTTGTTTTCCTGGATGAACTTATTCCACCAGGCCATCTTGATATTATTCTTGAACTCTACACCGAGATTTCCGTAATCCCACGTGTTTGCCAGGCCGCCGTAGATCTCGGAGCCCGGGTAGATAAACCCCCTGTTTTTACAAACGGAGACGATCTTCTCCATAGTCTTTTCCATGCTATATTCCTCCTAATCAAACAATCCACACATTTGAGCTTGAATTTGCGCATTATCGATGATCGCTGTCACCTGACAGCTCGGACACTTATCGCCCTCGTTGCTTCCAAACGAAGTGGATCTGAGGCCGTGAGCATCCATGATCTCAGACTCCTCCTTGTCCTTCGCCCTATTCTCGCAGTGAGCGCAGAGCACCTCACGGGCATTCATTATCTGATAAAAAATATCCGGTGTCATCTCTTCCATCGTATCTTTCCTCCCTTATGTACACTATTTCGCTGTTACTCATGCCGGGAGCACACACGTAAGCTCCACTGATACAGAGTCCGACTCTCTTATGTGCATGATCCAATCATGAATAGTTGCTATTATATCATCTTTTCACTAACGCCGCAAGTGCAAAATCAAATTTATACAGATGCTGTCCTCTTCAGACGCAGCCGCTGCCTCTTTAGATGATCGGACACACTGCTTCAGTCAGTACCAAAGCTTATCTCGAGTGACTTCAGCGACTTGAACTCCTTGTCAGTATTTCTCCTGAAAAATGTGCCGATCGTCCTGTCCAGCTCGGAGAATACCGCATCGCTTACCGTGAAGCTGTACAGCGCCCTGGCCGGCTTGGTCAGGATCTGACCCACTGTATACGCGGCTGTCTCGGACAGCTGCCATCTGCCGATATCGTCGAGCCAGCATCGATCTACTTCATCATAATAAGGAGAGTATCCCGACAGCATCAGCATCCGAAGCTCATATATGCGCCTGATGAGCCTGGCCGGAACCGCATCTCCCTCCAAGGCGAGCAACGAACGGTACAGAAGCTCGAGTTCAGCCGCAGCTCCCATGCCCTCTCTCGTGAAGTAGTCGGCGACCTCGCAGAAATACATCCCCATGTAGAGACTGTCCAGATCGGTCCTAAGCGCCGGAAAGAAGTTGTTCACCGAGGCTTCCTCTATGCTCGCCGAGTCCCGCCCGCGAAATATATGATACTCGCCGAAGCAGAATGGCTCGGTCACGGCAGACAGTACACTCTTCGGTCTCCTGGCTCCCCTCGCAAATGCCGAGAACCGGCCATCATCCTTGGTCAGTATAACAACTCTCTTGTCATACTCTCCCATGGTCGACGCCGAAAGGATCATTCCTACATGCTTTTCTCTCATCCGCCCAGTCCGAAACTCCTTATCTGTGTCTCGTTGTCACGCCAGTCCTTCCTCACCTTGACCCACAGCTTGAGATTCACCTTTGAATCCAGCAGCCTCTCTATATCAGGCCTCGCATGACTGCCTATGGTTTTCAGCATCGATCCCTGCTTTCCGATGATCATGCCTTTGTGCGACTCCTTCTCACAGATGATGGTCGCTTCTATATCGTACAGATCCCTGTTTCCGCGCTTCTTCAGACTGTCAACCACCACTGCTATGCCGTGCGGGATCTCATCGGAAAGCGACTTGAGCGCCTTCTCCCTGATCATCTCCGCCGCTATCTCCTTGACCGGCTGATCGGTGAGTGTGTCCTCATCATAGTAGGCAGGCCCCTCGGGAAGCTCGTCAAACATGGTATCTATCAGGTCGTCCACGTTCTCACCCGTCCTGGCAGACAGCGGGATGATCGCCGCAAAATCCATGATCTCCCTGTATGCGTCCATGCAGAGCAGCAGCTCATCCTTTCTGATGGTGTCGACCTTGTTCATCACCAGGATGACCGGGCCGTCGTATTTATCCAAAAGAGTTGCGATATGCTGCTCGCCACGTCCTATAAATGTTGTCGGCTCCACCAGCCACAGCACCAGATCCGCATCACCTATGGATTCCGTGGCCGCCTCCACCATATGGTCACCCAGCTTGTTTTTCGCCTTGTGTATGCCGGGTGTATCCAGAAAAATGATCTGGCCTCTGTCATCGTGATACACGGTCTGTATCCTGCCTCTCGTCGTCTGAGGCTTGGCCGAAGTTATGGCGATCTTCTCTCCGATGATACGGTTCATCAGAGTCGACTTGCCTACGTTCGGCCTGCCGATGATGGAAACAAATCCTGATTTAAACACTTCGTCAGCCATTGATAAATGCCCTCACTTCCTCAAACATATCCTCACACTCTCGGATACGCGCCTCACTTCCCACTACGCAGAAATACCCGTCCGACATGATGGCATCGACCATATCCGCTGTCTTCCTGATATCCTCCACGGTGGTTGAGAGGATCTCGTCTCTGGTTTTCTGTATACGGTCTATCCCTCTTCCGGTCATATAGTGATCAAAGGATCTGCAGCCCTCTGCTCTCGGCGTCAAAGGAGCATCTATGCCTCGCACTGTCCCGATGATGAACTTCGTCATATCCCTATCCGATGCCTCAAAGCCTCTGAGATAGTCCGCAACCGCACCGAAGATCTCGTAAGTCTCTTTCAGGTTGGGATCCCTGTACGAAACCATATAACCGCTGCCGTTGTGCGGGAAAGAGCACATAACCCCGTAGGCGCCTCCCTTTACCCTGACCTCGTTCCACAGATGCTCAAAGCTGAGCAGGGTTTTCAGCACTAAAAATGAGCCGTGATGCTTGATCCCATGCTTTCTGTAATCGCCCGCCCTGGCTACGAACTGGACGTTTCCGGCGGTCTTGATGCCCTCATTTTTATGGATGGGCTTGTTGTTATATTTGGGTTTTATTTCATTGGCACTATCACTGTGCTCCATGATATCTATAAATGTGGGCGCCGCCGCCTCGAACACACCGTATCCTTCATCGGTGGAGATGATATTTATAAGGAGTCTTTCTTTATCAAACATGGTATCTCTGAGCGACTGCAACACACTCACGATATCATCTGCATACTCATCGAAATGATCATCGACCTCACACAGAAAATCAAAGTATCCCAGACCTCTGCACTCTTCTCCCCATCTGCCCGGTTCCCTGAAGTAAGCCATCGTCCTGTTTACCGCCATCATATGTCCCATGGCGGGCATAGATGTCTGTCTCATGGAGCGTTTCTCGGCGATGAGCTCTTTCAGTCTCTCCCTGTCATCCAGATGAGTGTTGAGAACTATCTCTTTCAAAAGTCCCATAACATATGCTATCTCGGGATACAGCACCTTTACACACATCTCCCAGCGTACAGAATACTCATCGGAGTCCTCCCTGTTGTACGGAACTATCGAAAGATTGTATCCGCCGGAGTGGAGTAAAAGCTCATTTGACAACTCCAGCTTGTCATAATTGTCAGTGTCCATGACTCCCAGCACATCTGCCAAAAGTGCGATGTATGATGCTTTTTCTTCAAGGTCGCTTATATCAAATGAGAATCTGATATACGCGATTCCGCTGGTAAACACGTTGTTAAATACTGTTTTACATCCATCGATAACTCTCTCCTCGTTACTGAGAGGTCTGGACTTCTTCCCTATATCGGCAAGTGTCAGCATCGGGATGGTCGCCATCTGTTCCGGTGTAGACGGCTCTTCCTGGTACTTTTTCAGTTCTGCAGTCTTTCTGACTATCTCCTCTTTGTCCTCTTTCGACAAAGTGTCAAGATGTGATTTAAGTTTTTTCTTCTCATTCTCATCTATCTCGGATGCCATACCTGCCTTCGGTTTGAGTGTAACCACAGCCCGATGCTCATTATCGATAAGGTATTTTTTTATGAGGTTTTCAAAGTAGTCTCCGTCGATCTGCTCTCTCAGATATGAAAACACATCGTTAAGGTGTAAATGAATAAATGGTTTTCTATCGTCGTAGAGCCAGCTGTCATAGATACCTAAGCCATACATAAGGCCCTTGGGGAATCTCCCGAAGTCTGCCTCGCGAAATTGAAACTCCATTGCATTTATAGCAGCCTTTAACGATCTTTTGTTAATTCCGTTTTCGACAAGATCGCTCAACGTGTTTCTGATAACTTTAACAAATTCATCCTTCTGGTCGTCGTTCGCATTTTTAGCGGTGATATCAAAAAACGGCTGTCTGAATGAATCATTGTATGAGCCCTCGATCTCCGTGCCGATGCCGGCCTTGACAAGTGCCTCTTTGACCGGCGCGCCTATCCCCTCTACAAGTGCGTGCTCGAGCACCTGAAATGCTGTATAGAGATATGGATCCAGCGTGTCGCCGCATACACAGGCATAAGCAAAGTAGGTTTTGCCCTCCTCACTCTCGTCCTCTGATATGGGATAAAAGCCCTCCGTAGATACGGCCTTTTCAAAAGGCTTCTGAAGCTTTATCTCCGAATCAACCTCGAGATAATCAAAGTTGTCCAGGTATTCTCTGTCTATGTAATTTAACTTTTCTTCAAAATCCATATCTCCGTAAAGGTAGATATAACTGTTTGAAGGATGATAGTATCGTCTGTGAAAATCAAGATACGCCTCCCTGGTGAGATCAGGGATCACGCGGGGATCACCGCCGGATACAACTCCGTAAGCATTATCAGGATAGATAGACTCCTGGATCAGAGTCTCGAAAAACTCATCTTGGGAAGAGAACGCTCCCTTCATCTCGTTGAACACAACCCCGTTGTAGCGGAGGTCACCGTCAACATCGTCCATCTCGTAGTGCCAGCCCTCCTGAAGAAATATCTTCTCTTCGTCATAGATATTCGGATAGAATACCGCATCAAGATAGACCTCCATCAGGTTGGAAAAATCCTTGTCGTTTACGCTGGCGACCGGATATACCGTCTTGTCAGGGTAGGTCATCGCGTTCAGGAACGTGTTCAGCGAGCCCTTGTCCATCTCTGCAAACGGATCCTTCACCGGGAACTTCCTCGATCCGCACAGCACAGTGTGTTCCACGATATGCGGTATGCCCGTCGAGTCCGTCGGCGGCGTACGAAAGCCTATATCAAAGACTTTGTTGTCATCGCTGTTTTCCAGCACAACGACTCTGGCTTTCGTCTTTTTGTGCTGCAGCAGATAGCCCATGCTGTCTATCTCGTCGATCCTTTCACTGAAGATAAGCTCGTAAGCAGGTATCCTGTTAATATCCATATAATGTTTCTCCCTTCAAGAACTGGTAAATAAAAATAAAATGCTACTTATTATTATTTCTTATTCACGGCATAGAGCTACGGTCGAAATCTTTGATTCCGGGCACCGTGCCTATCCGTAGCGAAGCGTAGGTGTCACTCCACATGCGGAGAGTCCGTGCCTATCCGTAGCAAAGCGTAGGTGTTACTCTCATGCGGACCATGAATAGTAACACTTTAACACATATAATAGGAAAATGCAAGAATTGACAGAAATTAGATTTTATGATATACTCTCACATAATAATTGTCATGATTATCTGCCTAAAATCACAATTCAGATAGCATCGTGGTTGGCGGATTTCGAGTATGAATGCAACGAACCGAACCGATCAAACGGGAGGATCCATCATGAAATCAAATGAATCATCAGAAGATTATCTGGAGACCATACTCATGCTTTCAAAAAAGCTGCCTGTAGTCAGATCAGTGGATATCGCCACCGAGCTCGGCTATAAAAAGAGCAGTATCAGCGTGGCTATGAAGAAGCTTCGTGAGAACGGTGAGATCACCGTGACCGATGCGGGCTTTATATATCTGACAGACGAAGGCAAGGCGCATGCTGAGAAGATCTACGAAAGGCATGTTTTCTTTACTGATTTTCTGACCGGTCTCGGAGTAGATCCGAAAACGGCTGAGGATGATGCCTGCCGTATAGAGCATGTTCTGAGTGAAGAGAGTTATAAAGCTATGAAGAACCATATCGAGAAGTCGCTGAAGGCGGTTTGACGATATCGGGTTGTATGAAAAACGACGCAAAACAAAAATAACTCTTGACTTTTGATAGAAAAGACGTTATTATGTATGTTGCGTGTCAAAACATGTGCGCACGTAGCTCAGCTGGATAGAGCACTTGGCTACGGACCAAGGTGTCGGGGGTTCGAATCCTCTCGTGCGCGGAACGATAAGAGCGGCCGGGGATAAATATCCCCAGCCGCTCTTTCCGTGCTGCGCACGGATGATGAGAACCCGGGTTCGGTCTCGCCGGACACTTGACAAATCTTAGTTTTTGACTAAAATATGTATCATAGGCTTACACTTTATATAGGAAAAAGGTGATCAACATGATAACATTTATTATCGGACTCGTAATACTCGTGATCGGAGGTGCACTGTACGGAAGACTCTCTGAGCGCATCATGAAACCGACCGATGACGAAACTCCGGCGGTGCGCCACAACGACGGGATGGACTATGTCCCAATGAAGAAGTGGAAGAACAGCCTGATCGAGCTTCTCAACATAGCCGGAACCGGTCCCATACTCGGACCTATCCAGGGCATCCTTTTCGGCCCGATCGCATTTATCACGATCCCCATCGGATGTGTGATTGGGGGAGCTTTTCACGACTATATGTG
>JAFSTZ010000342.1 GCA_017445525.1 Eubacterium sp. | reverse complement strand
TCCTGAGCTCTCTCAACCAGAAAAACAACCTCGCGATACTCATCGTAGTGTCGCTCGGTTAATGTCATCAATTCATCAGTCCAAGCGGAGATACCATCCTCTGATAAATCTGCATCGACGCTATCTGTTTCACTCTCACCGGACAGGCTCTCATCTGCTGATCCAGTACCACAATCTGACACCGGCTCCCCGGACAGACTCTCATCCACTGCTGTCTCAGAAGTAACCGCTGCCTGAACAAACATATGCAGACGATAAATAAAATCGCAGTATTTTTCCAGTAAAGAGATAACATCGGCAACACTTTCTTTCGATGCAGCTTCAGTCAAGTTTTCCACATCGGATCCATGAACCAAACCATCGTACCTGCCGGCCGGATCAAAACATCTCGCTTCTATATGATTTCCGATATGGATCGCAAGTGTCTGGCACTGTTCCAACACATCGAGAACCTCACCAAGCTCTGCCTCCGTCTCACCGAATATCGCCTCCGACAGATATGTATGAGCCTCCTTCAACAGCCCGACTATATCTGTTATTTCTTCACCGATCGGTCTCTTCTTTTCACGTTGAGATAACACCTCTTTTACCGCTGCCTCATCATAATTATAACGCGGAAGACCATGCCCGTATTTCTCTATCATCTCGCCTTCAAGAATACGATAAAACGGATATTGATGCGTATTCCAATCCATCCTCGGAGTCATATAATCATTACGATAATACTTCCTGAGTATCTGATCGTATCCTATAGGCACGCGCACCGTACTGAACTCAAATGGCACCTCGATATAGTCTTCATAAAAGGCTTTCGGAAACATCCTCTCGCGGACATTTATATAGTTGATCAGAGAGATGATATGGTCTGACTTTGACGACGGTACAGTCAGGCAAAAATCCTCCATCGCTTTCCAAAGCTGAGTCGTCAAAGGTGTCTGCTCCGTTCTATCGATCTTTATCTGCAGTACACGCTCGATTAGGTCCAGATTGTATGCAAAAGCATCAATATCAACCGCATGCAACTCCCCCGTTTCGACCTCCAACGGAACGCCATGAACCTGATGCTCATGTATGTCATCCAGTGTATTCTTTGTTTGAGAGATAACCTCTATAACATCCTCGAAATACTGCCTTTCTTTTGGATTTTTAGGCAGATAATCATTGATAAAAATATCCACATTTTTTCCAAAGGGAAAACCATATGCTTTTGCCTTTTCATCACTTCCGAGTAAGAGCGCATAGGTGTCAAGCCACTTGCGGATGAGATTGTCTCCTCCGACCTTGATATAGTCAGATAAATGGTATCCTTCGGGCAACTCATCAGAGTGATCCTTCTTGACTATCTTTTCATAGTCTTTTCGCATCATCTCGGTGTCCAGATCGTCATCCCAGGGTATGTAACCGGCATGACGGATGGCTCCGAGAATACTGCCATAAGCTACGGTGATATTTATATCCAAACTATCGGTGAACTCGACAAGATTTTTATAATCGCGTATGGCAACTGCCCAGGCCTTTTTCATAAGACTCGGGATAAAAAAACCATCTCTAACTTCATCACGAAAATACTCCTGTGGGATATTTAGTTCCATAAATCATTTCCTTTCTACCACACATCATAACCTTGATATACT
>JAFSTZ010000043.1 GCA_017445525.1 Eubacterium sp. | reverse complement strand
TCTCTGATGTCAGTCCAAAGATCCTGACCGCCATCTCATTTATCTTTGGAAACTGCTTGTATGTCACATAAAGCGTCGCCAGCTCAAAGATGGGATCTCCCGTGCAGAGCGTATCCATATCTATCAACATCAGCTCGCCGCCTGTTATCAGGAAATTGCCGGGGTTCACATCTCCATGCAGTAGGTTCAGAGAATCCGGGATGCCGGAGACATATTCATATACTTTTTTATAAATGTCCGGCTCCATGTTCTCTTTTATATCGCTTAACCAGATAAGTGTGTTCTCCTTCATGGATGGGAGTTCTCCCGGCTCCATACGGATACTGTGCACCTTTTTGATCAGGACGATGGATTTATCTATAAACTCTTTCGTTTTCTCGTCATCATCGTGTATATCGTCCCTGACCGACTCGCCGTCCAGCAGCTCAAACACTGCTCCGTATCGATCCCCAACCCGCACTATATCAAATGATATAGCCGTAGGAACGCCCTTGACAAATGCTTTTTTGGCGTAATTTAGCTCCCTCTCTATCCTGTCCATGGTTATGTCCGGGTAGTAGACCTTGACTGCTGTGTCCGGGGCGATGCGAAACACCTCTCCGTGTGCTCCGCGTCCGATAGACTCACAGCCTTCGACTGATATTGTTTTCAGTGGTTTATCGGTTATATATGACTTCATACTCCTCATCCTTTGTAAATATAGAAATAGCCGCTCCTTCCCCGGAAACGGCTATCATCTGCATAACCTGTTTTATCTTTTGTTGCCTGATCCCTGTGTCTTCAAACGGGTTTCAAGTTCTACTATCTTCTTCTCCGCTTCATTCAACTTTTTCTGGAGGTCGTTTATCGTCTGCTCGTCCTTGTCGATCTGATCCTCTCTGGAGATGATCTCATGCTTCATGTCGAGAACCAGCTTGTCCTTCAGCTCCCTGTCTCCGCGGATGTCATCAGAAACACGCTTCTCCTTGAAGTAGTCATCCGCGATATTTATAGTGAGGAGCGCATGCCTGGTCTCCATATCAAGCCTGACGTAGTTTTTGTTCTTCTTCAGTGAGCCGAGCTTTCTGTTGATATATGTCGCTATCTGCTGAAGATACTCGTCGCTCTCAAATCCTGCTATAGTATAAGTACGTCCGTCAATTAAAACATCAGCTGTTGTCTGATCCTGCATACTCACATCTCCTCGCTTAATTATTATATGTTACTTAACGATAAGTATATCACGTTCGGTCGGCATTTACAAGACTAAATTCTCTAAACTTACACTCCCCGGTACTTCCACCTCAGATAGATCGCGACGACAACCAGTCCGACCGTCTCTATAACATGAAAGATCACAGATGTCCACACGATACCGATGCTCTGTCCGAACATCTGCATCTTCTGCATATCGAGAAAAGCAAAGCTGCCAAGAAATATGATCGTAACTATCACGGATGCGATCTTCATCCACTTGTCATGAAGAATGATCGCAGTTACCATCACTCCCAGAAGTATCGCACACATCATAGCGATATACTTGAATCCGTGCGTGGTATTATAGATAGATACCAATCTCCTTTTTTTATTTACAATCCCCTTCGTAAACAGTGCAAAAAGGTCACCTGCAAAACGCCTGTACAGTATCGACGCCACCTCCTGTACCATCCTCATGCCTATAAATATCACGGCCCAGACCTCAGTCAGATTCAGGATGGTCCTCGCGGGAAGTGCCGACAGGTTTTCCCCGAGCTGATCCTCCTGGAGACGCCCCATCTCTTTTTTATCAGCATCATCCACCAGATCCATGTAGTAGTGCATTCTCCTTCTGGCATACCAGAAAACTACTATAGTCAGCAACAGCATCACGGTTTCTATGATAAGCTGTAAGTTCCATATAGTATTGTTTGCCATATCGGGGAGTCCCGAATCATCCCTGATACACATACGGACAATGCTCCTCGCCAGTGTGCCGAGTATATGTATCC
Organism: Eubacterium sp.; assembly: GCA_017445525.1. Classification (GTDB taxonomy): domain Bacteria; phylum Bacillota; class Clostridia; order Lachnospirales; family Lachnospiraceae; genus Eubacterium_F. The sequence continues at coordinate 417 of JAFSTZ010000043.1, read as the reverse complement.
CTGTCGCTGCAAACAGCGTTCTCGACAGGACGTGGACATTTTTAGACATATACATGATTGCTATCCTCCGGTCATAATGCTTTTATATTACATCTTTCACACAAGGACACTATAATCAGCGTCTCTTATCAAATTTATATGCTTGATCACATCACGGCAGCATATATCTGTACGCTTCATCAGTTACTATACGGCCTCGGGGTGTACGTGCAAGCATCCCCTTCTGTATCAGATACGGCTCGTACACATCCTCGATAGTACCTGCATCCTCTCCTATGCTTACTGCTATGGTGTCAAGACCTACAGGCCCGCCTCCATAATGATCTATCATCGTCTGAAGTATGTTCCTGTCAACAGAATCAAGTCCCATCTTGTCGACTTCAAGTATATCAAGCGCCTTGTCAGCAACCTCTCCCG
>JAFSTZ010000341.1 GCA_017445525.1 Eubacterium sp. | reverse complement strand
GATCACGTCCGCCACCGATCTGTCGATACCGTACACCTTAACATTTATATCATGATAATTCCATGTCTCGATATCATCTTCATAATTCTCCAAAGAAAAATAGTGTCTCGACACGGGAAATGTAAGCTTCATGGCACCCCTGTCAGTGCGCCTTGTCGCTATATACATCTTTTTCGGCTCAGTCTTCAGCAGACCGTGATATCTGCAGGCTGACAACCCGCATATCACCGCTTTTTTGTTGGTCATACAGGCCTCGATCATTTTGTGGTTCTCAGGCTTGTCGATATGCAAAAATGTTCCCCAGTAATTACCGTGGGATACTTTCTCAATATCCTTGCTGACAACCAGTTCCTTGATATGAATTGTCGAAACCTTTTCATCCAAAAGTTTCCTTGTCGAAACATATCCGCCTTCCCTATCAAACAGGTTGCGGATCTTCTCATAAGTCCTTCCCAGCATGTCTACCTCCTAACCCATACGCTTTGGATTTATGTGTCAATGATGCTGTCTCCCTACGCAAAAAGCATACTACTACAGCACCATGATATACATATAGTAAATCTTACTTATCAGTCCGGCATCTCTGTATGCATGACGACAGATATCCTCATAAGCCTCGCGGAAGCGGAACATATCCTGATCAGTCAGATCATCCGGACCAAATGCCGCTCTGAATACCATATCAACATACAGACGAACGACCGCCTCCGAAACTCCCAGAGCATCCCTGATCTCTACGATCAGCTCCTCCATAGACTGACCGTCATATCTCACTCCTTTCTTCATAAGATACGGCGTCAGATGCCTGTGAGTCAGTCTTATACGGCGCCTCTTGTTTTTCAGATCCGACAGATTTTTCCTGAACAGATACTTTCTTATGCGACGCTGTCTCTCCATGATACCGGCTATCACTACCATGACCACTAAAATGATCAATATAGTCTTCAGTACACCGGAATCCTGCTCACCTTTGGCAGCCGTATCGATATCATCCTTTCCGGTATCCTGATCCTCTTTTTCCTCATTTCCCTCTATATCTTCAAACTCCATGTTCTCCTCAGGAACTTCAGTTACCTGCGGAGTAGGAGTCACATCGCTTTCTCCTTCGCCGGAACCGTCTCCTCCGGCTCCATCGGAGTATCCCGATCCACCCTGCGACTCGGTACCTATCTGCTCGCCGCGCCCCGATGTCGTCTCAAATGTCACAAAACCATATCTCTCATCATATACCTCGATCCATGCATGAGCATCGTAATCCGGCACTGAGATCTCTCCCGGAACTCCCTTCTGAAGTTCCTCGGGCGTTATATAAAGTCCCTCAACATATCTGGTCGGTATCCCTACACTTCGCAGTATGATAGCCGCTGCCGTAGCATAGTAGGTACAGTAACCCTTCTTGCTCTCAGTCAGAAAGTACTCCACGGTATCTCTGCCTGAAGGCGTGCGCCCCGGGGACTCGGTATATGTAGTATCCCTGGAGATAAACTCCCGCACAGCCTTCAATACATCACTTATATCAGATTCTCCATCATTGTAATTATCAATGATCGTCTTATATTCGGACTTAAACTGCTCACATATCCCGTTCAGATCCTCCGGAACCTGGAGATAGTACTTCTCTGCAAAAGCTTTGAGTGCGTCACTCTTGTCAGTATAGGTCGTCCAGAAAACCGGATCCGTCAGATCCTCAGAGGGCGTCATCAGCATCCTCCTGATACTGTAGGGATAGTTCAGATAATACTCCTCATCATACTCTATCCCGGGGACCCTGGTAGTGAGCATACCGTCGTTCTCAGTGATATAAGCCGACTCCGGAAGCACAGGGATGAGATAGTTTCCAAACCCGAAAGCAAGGTTCCTCACATGGAGATTCCCGATCGACCAGAGATCCTCAAATCCGCTTTTTTCGTTGTCTCCAACATCATTTCTCAACTGAACATGATAGCTGTCCGGCGTGATGTTCTGAGATGCGAGTGCCGCCAGATCCTGCTTGAACTCCGCATTTTTCTTATTAGATGTCCACTTGTTGCTCTCATATACATTAGCGACAAAACTCTTCAGATACAGTCCATAGTTCGTGTTTACATCACCGGATATTTTTATGAGTG
>JAFSTZ010000340.1 GCA_017445525.1 Eubacterium sp. | reverse complement strand
CGATGATGGTACTTGCGGGACCCGGAGCGGGCAAGACATATGTGATCACAAACAGGATATATAACCTTATATCCGAGTATGGTGTTTTGCCCGAACAGATATTGGTTGTTACTTTTTCGAGGGCGGCAGCGTCTCAGATGCGAGACAGGTTTGTTGCGTTATGTAAAGGCAAATATCATGGTGTATCATTTGGGACGTTTCACTCAATATTTTTCGGAATCCTAAAAAAAGCATACCGGTTCGAGAACAAAGATATAGTTACCGACAGTCTGAAGTACAGGCTGATCGGGGAGGCTATAGCCGAAACGGGGTATGAGGTTGAGGATAAACAGGAGTTTTTGGAGGATGTCGAGAAAGAAATATCAAGGATAAAAAGCGATCATATTGATATAGATAATTACTATTCATCGAGCTGTCCCGAATCAGTTTTCAAAAGCATTTACAACGGTTATCAGGAAAGACTTCATTTTCACAGAGCACTTGATTTTGATGATATGGTGCTCTACACATACGATCTTCTGACTCAGAGAAAAGACATCTTAGAGGGATGGCAGAGTATGTACAGATACATCCTTATCGATGAATTCCAGGATATAAACAGGCTCCAGTATGAAAATATAAAAATGCTTGCAGCGCCCGAAAACAATATTTTTATAGTGGGTGATGACGATCAGTCGATATATGGATTTCGCGGTGCGAGACCTGATATCATGCTTGGTTTCAAAAAGCAGTATCCGGATGCAAAAACTGTGTTGCTCGATATGAATTACAGATCAACAGCGCAGATATTATCTGCGTCAGGTAAGCTTATTTCTGCAAATAAAAAAAGATACAAAAAAGAGATTAAATCATACAATGGAGAGGGAGAAAAAGTCCATATAGGATCGTATTCAGACCTTCGCTCAGAGGCTGAGCAGATATGTACTCAGATAAAACAATACCTTGATGCAGGGGTACAGCCTGAGCAGATCGCAGTTCTGTTTCGAACAAATATCCAGATGCGGACCATAGCCGGAAAGCTTATGGAGTATGGTTATGATTTTTCGATGAAAGAGTCATTGCCGAACATTTTTAAAACATTTGTCGGCAGAGATATAATAACATATTTAAAGATCGCGCTGGGGGATAATTCAAGGGAATCATATCTCAAGATCATAAACAGACCTGTCAGATATATCAGCAGAAAAGCGTTTACCGGTAGCACTGTAAATATGCGCGAAGTCAGAGATTATTATTTCAAAAACAATCAGTACTGGATGATAGACAGGATAAAAGAGTTTGAAAGTGACATACTGGCATTGAAAAATATGACACCTATGTCGGCTATTCATTATATCAGATATCAGATAGGATACAATGATTATCTCAAAGAAAAGGCAAAAGAAAGCGGTGTAAAACCGGATGACTGGATCGAGATGGCAGATGAGATAGCGGAGTCAGCATCAGGAATGACGAGCATATATGAGTGGCTTTCTTTTGTGGACGGCTATGAAGAGCAGATGAGAGAAAAGCAGGGAAGCAAGGGAAAAAAGACATCGGGGATCCAGCTTATGACGATGCATTCAGCAAAAGGACTTGAGTTTGATGTTGTATTTATACCTACAATAGTTGACAAGGTT
>JAFSTZ010000339.1 GCA_017445525.1 Eubacterium sp. | reverse complement strand
TTGTACTCTGAGAAGACGGAGCGTAGGTACCTGATGTTGAATTCGTTTCTGATATCTGCATTGTAACAGCCGATCCGGATGAAGCAGGTGATCCTTTTGCTGCTTCGGCAGATTGAGATGTATTAGCTGTACTTGAGGTATAAACTGACCCTGTCTCCGAGAGCTGACTGTATGCCTGAGCAACCTGGGTTGAGGTGGAGGCTTCTACTTCGGCGTAGTTCTCTTTGGCCTCCTTAAGAGCCTCCTTCAATTCGGTCTTGTCAAATACCACCAGCGCCTGTCCTTTTTTTACGGTGTCTCCGACTTCGACGAGCACTTTCTTTATGGTGATGTTCTGCAGATCTGCAGAAACAGTCGTCGTCTTCGCACTTTCGATGGTGCCGGTTGCACTTACTGATTCGGTAAGGTCGGTTTTTTCCAGAGCGACCGTGTTTGTTTTTACTCTCATGGCTTTTGTATTGTCTGAGTTTCCAAACAGTTTTGGGATAAATGTGACACCGCAGGTTACCGCGGCTATCAGTAGTACGACCGTTGATATGATTAGTCCTTTTCGTTTCTTTTTCATGGGCTTCCTCCTATCTTTGGCTGGTACAGGGGGTTCGCGAGCGCTGTACCGGTTGGACTGTAGTGCTGCTATTTGATCTTACAACAAACGATTTTGCGTTGTTTTTTGTTTCTCTTGCAGTCATTTTATAAGTGAAAACTTAAAATTACCTAAAAAACACAGACTCTTCAAAAAAAAGTTGATTTTTCTCGGTCTGTTGGGTATAATAACTTGTGTATGGATATGGACAGGTTATCAAAGGATATTGGGTCATATATCTATAAACGGATTTGCTGTACAAGGAGGGATGCAGATGGATGTAAAGAGGATAGCGCATCGCGGACTGTCTGCCTGGGCGCCTGAGAACACGGAGGTTTCGTTTAGAAGGGCAGCGGAGACTGATTGTTTTGGTATAGAGTGTGATGTCTGGAAGACGCTGGATGGCAGATATGTGATATCACATGACAACTCGCTCAAGAGGATGTGCGGCGTTCATAAGAATATAACCGACTGTGTGTTTGAAGAGTTGTCAAAGATCCATGTGACAGGAGGGAATCTGGTAGAAGAGATGCCTACTCAGACTATATGTACTCTTCAGAGGTATCTGAGTATCGTCACCAAGGTTGAGAAGACGGCTGTCATAGAGCTGAAGGAGGAGTTTGAGAATAGGGAGCTTCAGGAGATCATCGATATCGTAAGAGCTTATGATATGTTTGACCATACTATTTTTATAAGCGGGCTTGCGAAAACGATCCTGAGGTTGAGACATGATCTCTGTTTTCCGAAGGAGAGGTTGCAGTATGTTCACGGAGCCAGACCAAGAGACTCCTATGTCCCTGTAAATGACGACCTGATCAACAAGCTTATCGGACACGGTATCGGGATCGACTCCAGATTTACGCTGATACGCGAGGAGCATGTGGACAGGCTGCATGACGAGGGACTCACTGTAAATGTGTGGACCGTTAATACAAAAAAAGATTATAAGCATGTCACTGAGGAGTTGGGAGTTGACATGGTTACAATGAACGACGTGAACTTATAAAAGGAGGTTTATAAAAATGATCAAGCAACTGAAGTGGAGTATTATCGTGATGGCTATCGCCTACATCGTTCTCGGAGTGGTGCTTATCATGTATCCGAGTCAGGTGCAGAAGCTGATATCTTATATCCTGGCTTTTGCATTGATAGCGATGGGTATAGTAAATTTGATTCAGTATACGAGACTTGATACCAATCAGATAGTAAACAGCTATGATCTTGTTTTAGGATTTTCCACCATGATAGGAGGAATCCTGATAATCATAAATGTTGAACGTTTTGAACAGCTGGTGCTTATCGTTATGGGATTCATGATCCTTGTCAGCGGGGTGATGAAGCTTCAGAGCTCGGTCAATCTGATGCGACTTCGTTCGACCAATTGGCAGGTTCCGTTTGCCATGGCTATGATAGGTATAGTTTACGGTATTATCATGCTTATCAATCCGTTTGGAGCGGGAGGATTTTTCTTTGCAATGATGGGTATCGGATTTATATTCAGCGGTATCACTGATATCATAGTTTCTGTTATGTTTTCGGTTCGACTGAAGAAGGTGACCGATCTGATCATGGCTGATACACCGGCAGGCACTCAGGGGGATAGTACAGCGAATAATAATTAACTGCCACATTCCCTTCCTGTGCTTTCCGGATACAGCGTTGTCAGCAGTGATATATATCTGCATATGCCGTGTGAGTAGCAGGCATCTTCTGCACACGGGCGGTCTGCCTGATACGCAGACAGATTTATATAGTATTAAGGGGAGAATATAATAATATGGAACGTATTATAGTGATCGATTTCGGCGGGCAATACAATCAGCTTATTGCCCGTCGTGTTCGTGAATGCAATGTTTACAGTGAGGTTTATCCTAATTCTATATCCATGGATGAGATACGCGCGATGGCACCTCAGGGGATCATATTTACCGGAGGGCCAAACAGCGCATATAAAGAGGATTCACCATCCATATCCGCAGAGATTTTTGAACTTGGGATACCTATACTCGGGATCTGCTACGGCGCGCAGCTGATGGCACATCTTCTCGGAGGTAAGGTTGCCACGGCGCCTACCAGTGAGTACGGCAGGACCAAGGTCAGCGTCATGCCTTCTTCGATCCTTTTTAAAAATGTTTCGATCGATACCATCGCCTGGATGAGTCATACTGACTATATCGCTGAAGCACCGGAAGGGTTTTCCATCACGGCGTCTACCAGAGTTTGCCCGGTGGCAGGCATGGCAAATGCGCAAAAAAAGCTTTATGCGGTTCAGTTCCATCCGGAGGTGAATCATACAGTCGAGGGACAGAAGATCATCGAGAACTTTGTATATCAGGTCTGCGGTTGCAGGGGCGAGTGGAAGATGTCTTCATTTGTCCAGGATACTGTTGTCGGACTGAAAAAGCGTATCGGTGATGGGAAGGTACTCTGTGCTTTATCCGGTGGAGTGGATTCGTCTGTGGCAGCGGTTCTTTTGTCAAAGGCTATAGGAAAACAGCTGACCTGCGTTTTTGTAGATCATGGACTTCTCCGAAAGGATGAGGGCGATGAGGTTGAGGCGGTTTTCGGACCTAACGGGGCTTACGATCTGAACTTTATCAGAGTGAACGCAGCTTCCCGTTACTATGAAAAGCTGGCAGGAGTATCCGAACCCGAAGAGAAAAGAAAGATAATCGGTGAGGAGTTTATCAGGGTTTTTGAAGAGGTTTCCAAAAAGATAGGTGCAGTGGATTATCTGGTTCAGGGGACTATCTATCCTGATGTGATAGAGTCGGGGCTCGGCAAATCCGCTACCATAAAGAGTCATCACAATGTCGGAGGACTTCCTGATCATATCGACTTTAAAGAGATAGTGGAACCACTCAGGCTTTTGTTCAAGGATGAGGTCAGACAGGTTGGAAGGGAGCTCGGGATCCCGGAGTATCTTGTCAGCCGCCAGCCATTCCCGGGACCGGGTCTCGGTGTGCGTATCATCGGAGAGGTGACTCCCGAGAAGGTTCGTATAGTGCAGGATGCTGACGCTATATACCGTGAGGAGATATCAAAGGGGATCGATCGCTGGAGAGCAGGTGAGCTTGATGGAGCGGCTAAAAATATCAAGACCGGAGTTGTTGCTTTTGATGAATCATCGGAAGGTCATAAACTCACAAAAGCTCAGAAGGCTGTAAATCGAAAGGGGTTGTATCCTGTATGGCTGCCTGATCAGTACTTTGCCGCTCTCACCAACATGCAGTCGGTGGGCGTGATGGGAGACGGTCGTACTTATGACCACGCCGTCGTCCTCCGCGCAGTTCATACCTCAGACTTCATGACGGCCGATGCGGTACACCTGCCCTGGGAGATACTTGATATCACTACTAATAGGATAGTAAACGAGGTAAAGGGAGTGAACAGGGTGCTCTACGACTGCACGAGCAAACCGCCGGGCACAATAGAGATGGAGTAGTAAACAACCCCTGACAAATCGCGTAAAATCGTGCGTTGTCAGGGGTTGTTCTTTTCCGTGATACCTTTTTGATACCTGTTTGAAGGTATTACGTGAATAAATGCTTTTTTTCAGTCTATATTTTCTGTTTTCTGGATTCCGTTTCGTGATCCTTATTTTTTCCATTTGTGTTTTGGTTTACAAGGTTTGTGGATGGGACCTTTTTCAGAACAGGTGTCCGGCCAGCCGAGTTTCCACTCTAGATATTCATCCTTTGAGATTTCACCGGCATTGAATTCCTGTTTACGAATCATCCATTCATGCAGGAGGTCTTGGATCTCTTCGTGGTTGATCAGAAGACCAACCATAGATAGCGATGACATATCATCGTTGTCATCATATTCGCCGCGGATTTCGTGACCGGTGTTGTATTTCTTCTTGCCGGGTTCCACAGGAAAGAGGGTGAGGACATCACCGTACTCTGTGTCAAGCCAGAAGAGTGATTGCAGGATTTCCTGCGGATAGCCGTAGTAATCCGGGATGAATACAAGCGGATCGACATTGAGGGCATATGCCATATCAATGAGCATATTCCGTTTGGGAACACGGTAGTTGGTTTCATATTGAGCGATGCGATTGTCAGCGCCTCGTGTGGGTAATCCGATGGTGGTGCCCAGCTCTCCCTGTGTCATATTACGAAAGGAGCGGATGAATTTGATTTTTTCACCGAGTGTCATGATTATCCTCCAAAAAAATGTTCAGGCATTTGATGCCAGCAGTACAAGAGAACCACGAGCAAGGTCACCCTCGTTTTGCCCTCTTTATCAGCTCTGTTTGAGTTTTATGAACATAGTATAGCACGAAAAATCGGTGTTGTAAAGAAGAAAATTAACAAATTTGCGAAATGATGCTTGACATTAACAAAAATGCGAAGTATAATGAATCCATGATACACATTAACAAATATGCGAATACAGAAAGGAGGTGAGACAGATGGCAGCATATAAGGATGAAGATCGAGGCAGTTGGTACGTTTCATTTCATTATACTGACTGGACAGGTAAGAACCAGCGTAAGATGAAACGAGGATTTGCTACCAGGCGTGACGCTTTGGAATGGGAACAGCACTTTCGAGCCAAAGAGGCATCAGATCTGGATATGACATTCGGTGACTTCTGGGAACTGTATTCTTCGGATATGAAGCCGAAGATCAGAGAAAACACATGGAATACGAAAGTTTCCATCGTAGAAAAAAAGATTCTGCCGTTTTTTAAGGACAAAAAGATGAATGAGATTAAGTCCAAGGATATCCTGAAATGGCAGAACAAGATGGCAGCTATGAAGACGAAAACTGGAAAGAACTACAAACCGACATATCTGCGAACCATGCAGTCGGAACTGTCAGCGATTTTTAATCATGCAGTCCGGTTCTACGAGTTAAAGGAAAATCCTGTGATCAAGGCTGGGCCGTTTGGGAAAAATGAATCGGACGAGATGAGCTTTTGGACAAAAGAAGAATATCTCCGGTTTATCGAAGTGCTGAAGGACAAACCAATTTCATATCATGCATTTCAGATCCTGTATTGGTGCGGAATCCGTGAGGGCGAGCTGCTGGCGCTATGCGCGAATGACATCGATCTGGACAACAAGATCCTTCATATTACGAAATCCTATCAAAGGATACAGGGACGGGATGTGATCACGGAACCGAAAACTCCGAAGAGCAAGAGAGATGTGAGTATTCCGGATTTCCTGTGTGAAGAATTGCGGGAGTATCTCGGGATGCTGTACGGTTACTTGCCGACAGATCGAATCTTTCCGATCACCAAATCCTTTCTCCATCATGAGATGGACAGAGGGTCAGAAAAAAGCGGGGTCAAGAGAATTCGTATCCATGACCTGAGGCACTCGGCGGTATCTCTTCTTATCAATATGGGATTCACAGCGGTGGCTATCGGAAACCGGGTCGGTCACGAAAGCTCGGACATTACATTTCGGTACGCGCATATGTTCCCGTCGGAGCAAACCAATATGGCAGATAAGCTGAACAAAGCATTTTTAGAAAAGGAGAGTGATGAAAAATGAGCCACAAGTTTCCAACAATCAGTTTTAGAATCTCAGATTATGAACGACGTGAGATTGAAGCAAGGATCCATGCAAGCGGTATGAGAAAGAAGGATTATTTCATCCGAAGTTGCATCTACAACCGCGTATGTGTTGTCGGAAAAAGAGAAACCATACTTCCTCTACTGGATGAGTTGAGAGCCATGCACAAAGACGTGATCAGTCTAGGCGAAGCCTATGATACGGAGGGCGAAGTCACTTTGACAGAAGAGGAGTTGGAGGAAAAAGCTGTGGATTATCTGTACCTGTTGAAAGCGATCATATGGCTTTTGGAGGGGGCACAGTATCTGTGGCAAGAAATAGACGTCGGTGCGACGTCGGAAAG
>JAFSTZ010000338.1 GCA_017445525.1 Eubacterium sp. | reverse complement strand
TCATGAAGAAAAAACCTGAACTTTTGGCGCCGGCTTCGAGTCTGGATGTGTTTAAGACGGCACTTGATTTCGGAGCAGACGCCGTGTATATAGGAGGGGAGGAGTTCGGTCTCAGAGCGAAGGCAAAGAACTTCTCGGATGAGGATATGGCAAAGGCCATATCGATAGCGCACGAAGCAGACAAAAAGGTTTACGTAACAGCAAATATCACTGCGCACGACCGGGATATGGATGGAGTGCGCTCTTATTTTGCCAGACTGAAAGAGATACATCCGGATGCACTGATCATATCAGATCCGGGTGTATTTATACTTGCCAGAGAGATCTGTCCTGAGATAGATATTCACGTGAGCACGCAGGCGAACAACGTAAACTCCGTCACCTGCAGATTCTGGCAGAGTCAGGGAGCCAAAAGAGTAGTAACTGCCAGAGAGCTGTCGATCGATGAGATAAAGACCATATGTGAGGAGACCGGGGATGATCTGGAGATAGAGACATTTGTTCACGGAGCGATGTGCATATCACACTCGGGAAGGTGTCTGCTGAGTCACTACTTTACCGGGCGCGATGCCAACCTCGGCGCATGCACTCATCCATGCAGATGGAAGTATCATGTGGTTGAGGAGACGAGGCCGGGAGAGTATCTTCCTGTGGAGGAGAACGACAGGGGAACATTTATATTTAACTCCAAGGATCTGTGTATGATCGAGCATATCCCGGAGCTTGTACAGGCGGGGATAGACAGCTTCAAGATCGAGGGAAGGATGAAGACTGCGCTGTATGTGGCATCTGTTATCAGGGCGTACAGGCAGGCGATAGATGATTATTTTGAGAGCGAGGAACTGTACAGGTCGAGAGTTGATCACTACATGGAAGAAGTTAAAAAGTGCACCTACAGGCAGTTTACAACCGGATTCTTTTTCGGTATGACAGATGAGACCTCGCAGATCTATGATGCCAACACCTACGATAAGGGTGCTGTGTATCTGGGGACAGTCGAGGAGGTAGATGCCGACGGGATGGTATGGCTTACTCAGAAAAATAAGTTTTCTGTCGGTGATACCATCGAGGTCATGCGTCCAAACGGAGATGATATAACTATTACCGTGGAGGCGATGACGGATGCCGATGGAAATGCCATCGATGCCTGCCCGCATCCCGGACAGAGATTTGCCGTGAGGATCGACGGAAGAGTTGAAAGAGGAGATATATTAAGGGTGTAGAGTTTCCGGAGCGCTGATGTATGGATAGAGAAGTAATTGAGAATAGGATTGAAGTAGAGAAAGCTGTCCTGGTGGCTGTGGATATCGGTGGGGATTTAGATGTCGATAAATCCCTGGACGAGTTGGAGGAGCTGGCAAAGACTGCAGGAGCCGAGGTGGTCGGCAGAGTCAGGCAGGCGCGTGACGGTTTCCATCCGGGGACTTATATCGGCAAGGGAAAGATAGAAGAAGTTGCTGATATGATCAGATTTATGGATGCTGATCTGGTGATCTGTGATGACGAACTGTCGCCGGCGCAGATGTCCAATCTTTCGGACGTACTTGCCGTAAAGGTTATAGACAGAACGGTGCTTATCCTGGATATTTTTGCAGCGCATGCAAGGACTGCCGAGGGTAAGTTACAGGTGGAGCTCGCACAGCTCAGATACAGATCATCCCATCTGATCGGCATGGGCAAGATCATGTCGAGACTCGGAGGCGGTATCGGTACGAGAGGACCCGGTGAGACCAAGCTCGAGTCGGACAGAAGGCAGATCAGATCAAGGATCAGTGCGCTGAACAAAAAGCTTGCCGATGTGGTCAAGAACCGTGAGGTGATGAGAGCGGGACGTGATGGATTGCCGGTCATCGCTATCGTAGGATATACAAATGCGGGAAAGTCAACTCTATTAAACACTCTCACGGATGCAGAGGTGCTATCCGAGGATAAGCTTTTTGCAACTCTTGATACCACTACGCGTGCGTATGTATTTGAGAGAGGACAGAAGGTTTTGTTTACCGACACTGTCGGATTTATAAATAAGCTTCCGCAT
>JAFSTZ010000337.1 GCA_017445525.1 Eubacterium sp. | reverse complement strand
TTACTACCATTTTTTTAAAAAAGTGGAATTTAGAGAAAAAGTTAGATGTCAGAGAAAGTTCTCTTGCCATCGCGGTAGCGATTTGGTACAATATTGTTTTAAATGACTGCTTTCGATACGGTAGATTTAAACCGTATATGCAGCAAATTGATGATCACTAATATCACAGAGAGGTACCGCTATGAAACTAAACTTGAAGAGAACACTTCCCGTCGTACTCGGGCTGTCGATGACCATGTCCTTGGGCGTACCGGGGATCGCATATGCAAAAAAGACATACAACAAAACTCCCAAGGAGATCATGTACTTAAAGGGACTTCAGCAAACTTATGGGAAATTAGGCAAAACCTATAACCTGTACGATATAGATCAAGATGAGACGCCGGAGCTGTTCGTCGCTACAAAAAAGTCTAAGACAGATATCGTAAGCATCTGGTTTTACGACAAAAAAAGCAACTCAGCCAAAAAGATAAAGACGTATAAAAATGTCACGGAGATCTACACCAAAGTCTCCAAAAAGAGGGTGGTTTTGGTTCAAAAGAAAAACAAAGAAACAACCTTCAGCGAGCTGAAAGTCACAAAGAAGACGCTCTCGGCTCCCGTGATCGTAAAGACAGATCTCAAAAAAGGGAAACTTGTCTATACAAAAAATAATAAGAGAATAACCAAAAAATCCTACAATAAATATAAAAAATCACTTAAAGATGTTCTCATCCTACGTGGTTCGTATCCGTGGCTTCCATCCAATACATACGGGATAGCAGATCTCTTTGAAAGACCGGATATAAAGGATGACTTCTACTTCTCAGTGAACTATGATTATCTAAAGGGAGATCATATAAATGACTCCTATGACTCAAACAGCCACTGGGCAGTACAGGAGGAACGGATCGCAAACAATCTCAAAGAGCAGTTTGAAAACACGGACAAGTACACAACCGACAATATAAAGAGAGTCAGGGATTATTACGCTGTCTCGTCTAACTGGGACAAACGAGAGTCAGAAGGTCTATCTCCACTTAAAAAGGTGATTGATGGGATCCGCTCATGCAATACTCTTTCGGAGCTTACTGAAGTCCTGACCGACCCTGCGAGAAATCCCGATGGTGAGCTCTTCATCCTAAAAGCTCAGGAGTATGACTATGACACCTCCGAGCTGTGTATGAAGATAGACTTTGACTTCAAGTCGGATGATTTCTCCATAAATCCTTTTGTGAAGTCGACCGCAGAAGAACTGGAGAACATGCGCTCCGGTTTTGAACCGAACGCAACTTATATTCTCGGTCGCTTGGGATTTGATAAAAATGAGATACAAAAGCTTATCAAAAACTGCTACAGAGTGGAAGAAACCCTTGCTCGGGCAATATATGAAGACGGAAGCAGCAGCGACTATGATAACGTCGCACCGGAGGATATAGCCGGATTGATCAGTAAGCATACATCTTTTCCTCTTGGGAAGCTTCTTGCTGGCCACGGTGTGACATCAGGCAAAGCGCAGGTATATGTACCAAGGTATCTGACTGCTCTGGATGACTATTACAAGGCTGAAAACCTGGAAGCCATAAAGAGCTTTCTGATCGTACACAACGCCGTTTCGGCACTTGATATGCTGGACATAGAAGCCTATGCGGTATACTACGGTTATGTTGAGCCTGACAAGGTCGCATCCATCACAGAAGAACAGAAGAAAGAATGGATGATGGAAAGCAACGTTGACTATAAAAGGGATTGTGCAGATCCGATCGTGGGCTTTATGGCAACTGCCGTAGAAAGTGCATATATGGAGAACTTTGTCGATGCGACCGCCAGAAAACGAGTTGCCGGGATAACCGAAAAGGTCAAAGAAGGCTTAAAATCGGTTGTTAAGCAGGCGACTTGGATGTCAGAGGCGGGACGTAACGCCGCCATCGAAAAGCTCGACAATCTGGTATGCTTTATCATGTCTCCTGATGAGATCATAGATACTTCCTATATGAACGTAGACAAGTCGATGTCCTACTACGACAATTATAAAACTATCAAGAATAACAAACTGATACACGCACTCTCATTTATAGGAAAGAAATACAACAGGAACAGATGGTACTATGATATCTTCCCGGATCTGTCTACCACCGCTGTAAACGCCATGTACAATCCGTCGGAAAACAGTTTTATGCTTTTTGAAGGTTTGATGGGCGGGCAGGATTTCTATAACAACGATATGACCGACGAGGAAATCCTTGGAAAAATGGGTATCATACTTGGCCACGAGATGAGTCACGGACTGGATCCGAAGGGAAGCACATACGACAAAAACGGAAATCTGGTATCCACCCCCGAGCATCCGGAGGGCTGGTTCACACCGGAGGATCACAAGGCATTTCAGGAGAAGATCAACATGGTTGCAGAGTACTACAGCGCCCTGCATCCTCTCCCCTGGATGGACTACAACGGTTCCAAGCTTACCGGTGAGGTGATAGGTGATATGGGAGGTCTTGCCGCAACTTTGGAGGTTGCAAAGACTATACCGGGATTTGATTATAAAAAATACTTCACTGCTTATGCGGATCTGTGGTGCGACCAGAGTGGTCTTGACCAGGTGGAAACAACCATCACTTCAGATCCACATCCGATAAGATATCTGCGTATAAATCTGATGTTACCGCAGTTTGACGAGTTTTATGAAACATATGATATACATGAGGGAGACGGCATGTATATCTCTCCAAAAGACAGGATAAGGGTGTGGTAAATATATGTCTTAAAAGGTAGGAACATATTATTCGGCTATGTACAAATTCCCTACCGTGAATGTGTTTGTCACCTCACCGCGGTTGATCTCAGCCCCGGGTTTAACACACTGATCATATCTGTGTGAGAACAGATAAAGTCTGCAATCGGTCACATGTTTAAAGTCATCAAATCGGTTGAACACGCCGTCATTCATATCAACCACATCACCGTTGGTATCGAGAGTCTCCTCCCAAGTTCCATACGGGTTACCCTTGTCGGTATCCCCCAGTGTCGCATCTGCTTTGGCCTGCTCGATCTTCTCGGTCTGGGTTTTGATGGCATTTCCGATATCATTCCAGTACTTGCCATCTCCTGAGCTTTTTACCGGCTCCCTGTACGGGACTGCATATCCGGAGCAAGCAACCACCTTGCTGAGAGGTGAGAGTTTGACCTGCTTGCCGTTTATCATCACGTTCTCCTCGGTTGTCGCATAGAGATAGATGGATCTGCCTGACTCTCCCTCATTCAGAGAAATATCACTGACGAG
Organism: Eubacterium sp.; assembly: GCA_017445525.1. GTDB lineage: Bacteria > Bacillota > Clostridia > Lachnospirales > Lachnospiraceae > Eubacterium_F. The sequence continues at coordinate 6,807 of JAFSTZ010000337.1, read as the reverse complement.
ATCATACTTTACTCCATTATGAGTGATAGTCTTTTCCGGGGTACCGCCTACCACGCATACGATATCACGGATCATCTTCTCTTTCTTTACAACGATGTTGAAATCCATATTGAAGTCAGACCAGTCTTCATCCTCAGCACTTGCGGTACTGCTTCCGGTCCCGCTTCCCGCAGACTGACTTGCTTTTTTGATGTTTTCCTCGGAACACATCTTGTAAGCCAGATATATCGGTTTTCCGCCTGTTCCGCGGTTTAAACTTTCATTAACTACGTAGTTATATCCTGATTTTGCCATCTCTGTCATTAGCTCTGTCTGGTCCTTTGCGTTAAAGATCGTCATATCACTGATGATACCATCATTGGTGTCAGCCTTCATATGGATGAATGAGGTAAGGTCCGACGGAGTAGTTCTGTAAACCGCTTTTTCTTTGCCCTCATCAGGCTTGCTTATGCTTGCTACGGTAGTCATACCCTTTCCGATCGGGTCGCCGTCAAAGAAAAGATCAGTCAGCGGCATACCCGGGTTAGCTCCGGGGCTCTTGGTATAATACATATAAAACTTGCCGATCGGTTGATCACCGACACGATGATACTCGGCTCCGTCTACCTTGATCTTTATATCCGGCCTCTCTGATGCTTCCAGAAGGATGATGCCCGTGATGGCGTGGCTTTCCGAGTTTGTGCGGTTTACACCGATATATGCAGCCTGGTTATATGTAGGCTTAGTATTGTTATACCATGCATTCTGCTGGGGTACGGCAAGGTTGTAGTTGTACACACCGCCGGTTGCCGCAGCGATAGTCTTCATAATCGCATCATCATCAGACATCTTATCGTACTCGGCATATTCTTTTTCCGTAAACGTATGCTTATCTGTGTTCTCAGGTCTGCTGTACTTGCCTATCTCGATACTTGAGATGTACTTCGGCTTCTCCACTTCAGCACCGCGGATGTACATATAAACAGCCTGTTTCTGTTTATCATCCGGATATGAGATATCTACCGGCTTTGAGTACGGATCGGTAAATCTCTTGACGGAGTGCATACCCTTCATACCGCTTCCGTCATAAGACAGCTTCACATCCTCCACTCTGAGTGGCTGCTTGTTCTTCATAGGTCCGCACTGATAGAGCGACTGCAGTCTAACATAAGACTCCGTATATGTGATATTGTCCTCTACCTTTCTCGTTACGGGCATTTTTCCTCCACTTGATTTCGGAGGATATACATATGAATGATTTCTTGCCACAAGTCCTATCGGATTTTTGCTGGCATACTTCTCTGATCTTGTGCTGTCCGAGTCGTTCGCATACAGGCAGGCCACATCCGAGTAAAGCACATTTTCGGCAACCACATATGAACCACCATTGAAAACGATATTCTGCTGGAGGCTCTCCATACGCGGTGTTGCTGTATAGAAGCCCACATCGGTTATCGCACGCTTCGGATTGTAGGTATATGAGTAGCAAAGCCTGATCTTGTAGTCCTTATAATCATATTTGCCGGTGACTATACGCATGACCATCCTGCCCTTTGCGATATATCCATGCTTATCCTGCTTGCCGGCGATGCTGTGATCCACCAGCTCCACACCGTAGTCGACCAGTCCGCTTTCCTTGATAAATCTGTCCACATCTCTGGTCGCCGTACCCTCTCTGACTGATACAAACTGGATACCGCCGATATATTTTTCTCCTGAAGTATAGCTTTTTTCCTGCTGGAAATACAGATACAGCGGATCCTTTTTGTCATTTGTAAAGTTCAGATCGTACGCGTTTCCACCGCAGAACATGTTGACCGGCTCAAACCCGCTCTCAGGTGAAAGAAGCTTTTTCTCAGCAACGAATCCGCCATAGATCGGATCTCCAGCCACATCGTACTTCGACCACATGATCGTCGATCCGTCGTCAAACTTACCTGCAGCCGTGTATCCGGCTTCGCCGAATCTGACCTCGGACGCCCCTCCGGGAACGATACGCAGATCCTTGATCGCATCCTTTTTGATCTTGGTCGTTGCATAGCCGATATATGTATAACCCTCTCCGCTGGACAGGTTTCTGTCATACACATGATATCCCTGTTTACGAAGGATAGCTGCCTTTGCTGCTGACTCGGTCTTCTCGTGTGACACCATCAGGCCGAAGAGGTAACTGCTCTTGTCGATGCCGTTTACTGACTTGCCTTCGGTGCCCTGATTTATATTTATATCAGCGTAACCACCGTTGTCCTCTAAAGACTTGATGGTATAGAAATGCATGTATAACGAGCTTGCACTCTCTTTTCTCGTATAGGAGTTCAAGTTGGACGCATTTTTCTCACCGAAACACTTGATACTGTTCATCCCTGCGGGAGTGTTTGCATCGTTTACGGTCCGGATAAATGCCCTGCCCTGTGAATCAACCACAAGCGGTGTTCCGAGATCCTTGTTCTTGGTATAGTAGAGCAGGTTCCAGCGTTTGCCGTCGTCCGCATTTATATCCTGCGCCTTCCCCGCAGAGTTGGTCACAACGTTGTACTTGACATACGCAGCCCTCTGCTCTCCATTTTTCTCTACCTGAGCGAGATCATATATCTCCCCTGGCATCTCGGTATAGTCTTCCTTCTCGGGATCACTGACCTGATCAACAATCCACTTTACAAGATAAACGATAGCTGCAACGATCAGGGCAACCAGCGCCACATAGCCGACGATCACCGCCGCACAACCGAGTACACCGCCGATCGTTCCCAGGACACTTCCGCCTACCGCTCCCGCACACGCTGCCCACACGGAGAGGTGGGAGCCGGCGATCAAAAGTCCCAACGAGATACAGCCTGTTATCAGGGAAGACACAGATGCCGACAGGCCTATATATGTCATGGTCATGTTCATAATGTCGTAGAACTCACCCTCTCTGGTAAGCTCTGTATACAGAGTTCCGGCCTTGCTCTCACGGTATGCCTCATCTGTAAGGGCTACCTTGCGGTCATAGAACTCCGTATTTACACCGGCATAAGCGTTGAGCTGAGTAACCCCGGTTTTGAGCGTGTCAAGCTTGGCACGTACTGCAGATCTCATGTTGTGGAGTTCCTTGTAAAAAGCCTCATCACGCTGCAGATTCAGTGCCATCTGCGCAAATCCTACTACCTTTATAACTCCGTACTGCCCGTTGGTAAGGGCAGCAACCAGCGGATACAGCGCACGATAGTCCGCTCTTCCGGTATATGTCTTCTCACCCAGGCGGAGGAAATAGTCTCCGGCACTCTCAGATCCGACAGTAAACTTGTTCAGGATGCCGTATGCCGTCTCATACATCAGATCCGGCGCTTTTTTATCTGTATTGCCGGCGTCTATCATGTTCTGTGTGTTCTCGTCGGTGAGCTCGTCACCGGCAGCTGAACCGGAAACTGCTGCAAGAGCAACGTTACCCTCAGAATCCTTGTGATTCTGAGCGGCACGATAACCATCAGCAAAAGTCTTGAGTACAGTTGCCATCTCCATAGCATACTCATAGTACGCTCTGTCCATGATCTTTAACTCAGTTGAAGTGACCTCCTTTTTGGTATACGGATCCGTCTCCTCGATCCTCTGTACCCAGTTTTTATCCGTGTCAGAAAGCGCAAGCGCAAGCTGTGAATAAATAGCCGTCAAAGAACCGCCGTTCGCCCTGATCAGAAGTTTCTTGATCGTCTGCTGATCAGCCTTCCCCGATGCAAAGAAATCACCGAGATTGTGATGTGTCCCCTGACCGTTTACCGAATCAGTGAAGTAAAGATAGTTGAGAAAATCCTTGGCGAACTCCGCTGCACGGCTGTTGCTCTCAAGATTCTTGGCAAACTCAACGGAAGCAGCGCCGAGATCAGCGGCAAGTCCCTCTATCTTGTCCATCTGTGACTCGGCAACTCTCTGATAATCAAACCAGTCATATCCGTGTCCCATCTCAAGCATACGGATATCTGTGATGGCGTCATCTCTGTTGGTTGAAGTCTTGTATCCGAGCAGTATGCCGTCACGCTCGGTATACTCGTTCAGGTTGTAAGCCGCGCTGTCATCGGAAGCGATCGTCCATCCATCCTTCCTTGCCTGCTCAGCAACCGTAGCCTTGTCGGCTCCATTTGTCTTGAAGAGACGAAGCTCGGAAACATAGTTATAGGATGTCTCCACTTCAGCTCCGCTTCCCGTAGCTGCCTCGCCTGCCTGCGAAGCCTCTTTGCTGTCGGAAACCGTAGCAGCCTTCGCATCCGGCTTGTACTCTCCCATCGGCAACTCAGCAAACAAGATAGCTGCCAGCATGATCGCAATCGCTTTTTTTATAAATGATCTCATATGCTCACCCTCTTCTTTTTCTCATTATCTTGACGAGAAATACCGCTCCGATGATCTCCAACACTATCAGGAGTACGATACCCCAACCATATTCATCAACCGCCGTTGCCATAAACACCTCTTCTCTCTTTGTGGTGTCTCTGAGCTCGGCATGTCCGCGGTTTACAAACACATATCCGTTTTTGATCTCATAATCAGTGATCCCCATAACTGCCTTGTAGCCACTGCCCACGCTCTTGGTCTTGTCTATCCCTACTCTCGATCCCGGCAAAAGCCCGCCATCATAAGCCCTTGCACCTGAAGCAATACCGTCCTGGAGGACGAGATCACTGGGCCGATTGCTGGTTGTATGATTGTCCTCTATGATGAGCTTTCCCTGAATATTTATATCATACTTTGAATCTACATAAATACCACCGCCGTAATCAGCCATGTTATGCTTGATCTCACCGCCTGCGATGAACACCTTGCTGTCGTTCACCCAGATGCCTCCGCCGTCTCCGTCGGCAAAGTTTGAGAGGATCTTGTTTTCATACATCATGACGTTCTCACCGTTGATGGCGATCGCGCCGCCGTCTTTCTCGGATTTGCAGTTCTGTATCACACAATCTCTGATATACATCTGGCCTTTATTATGATAAATGGCCCCGCCGTCTTTATATGAACTGCACTCACTTATGGTGACTCCCTTCAGATCCACGGTTCCGCCGTCATTATAAATAGCTCCTCCCTTGTCTGTGCTATCCATATGCTCTATGCGCACACCGGTCATGGTAAGCTTTGCTCCGTCCTTTACCTGAAATCCGCCCGATGTGTTGCTGCTTGATCCGTTCGAGATCGTGGAACCATTTTTATCGGAATCAATGATAGTAAGCTCTGCACCGCTCTCCAGTCCGAATATACCGCCGTTTGACGAGCGGCTGGCTCCGCTTCTCCTGATCTTATGGCCTTTCATGTCCAGCGTCACGCCTTTTGCACTCCCGTCAACCCAGATCATATCCGACAACTCTACGTCAGCAAACAGCTTTATGGTCGAGCTCGAGTCATTTTTGGTTGTCCCAAATGCTTCTGCAAGTGTTTTATACTCGGTATACGTGCCGCGTGATCTTGTGACACCTGCTACCATACCATGATTTAACGGGCCATCAGTTATACTGCTTACCCGGGGTCTGTGTATCACGATATCGCCCGCCGCCTTTGACACCGATCCGGCTCCTGTCACTCCCACCGCCGACAACATCAGCGCAGCAACCATCGTACCCGCAAAAAGAGCTATCGATCTACGATGTTTAGAAAAATGCTTTGCCATAATCATCACCATATCTTCCTCTCATGAACTGAAAACACTTATATCTGTTATTCCTTTGATTCCTTTTCTCTCTCTATCACTTTCTCCATATGTCTTTTGTAGAGTGCCATCCCCACCGGGATCACTACCGATATACCGATCAGCACCAGGAAAAATACCGTGGCACCCGTACCTCCGAGAATCCTCAAAACCGTTCCCTGCTGAGCATCTGAGTTTTCCTGATCTGTACCTTCTGCAGTTTCCTCAGCAGTCTGATCTGCAACCACCTCTGCCTCAGCATCCTCGGACGGTGTATCAAAATTGCTTTTATCGGTATCAGCCACCTCATCACTCTTCGGCTGTTCGACCTGCTCTCCATCCTCAGTCTGCGGTGCTTCTATCTGCTCCCCTTCTGCGGGTTGCTCTTCATCTGCCTCGACATCTGCTCCGGCTCCGACCATCAGGCGCTCACGCTTTGCCACTCTCTTGTTCTCAAAACCATCTTCTTCTGTGATAAGCGCTATGCCGATATCCTCACCATCCGAGGTATCCATGCCGACCAGCATGTATGTCTTTGCGCTGTCACACGCTTTCTCATATTCACCCTCTGCCATGATATACTGCTTTGACATCGCATCAGTCTTTGACAGTCTCATGTCTGCCAAAACCTTTGAGGATATCTGAGTATCCTCCGCCTCTTCAAAATCCTCGATATCACACAGTGGATTCCCACATGATTCATCTTTTGTCTTATATAAGATATGTCCTGCAATCGTTTCTTCGGATACCTGCTCATAACCTTCAGGAGCCGCATCCTCTTCCCCGAGTCCTACTATGTCCGTCACTGCGTCTTTCTCATCATCTGTCCGGGAGTATCCCAGAACCACGACGTCTCCGTCTGATGAATAATTCTCATCCACATAATACTCACAGCCCTGTCCGATGAGATCCTCGACTGCCGCCTTCTTTGAACCGGCCTTGGCCACCTTCACATCCGATATATAAGGTTTGAAGTTGTCCTTTGGCATGTAGATCAGATATCCCACGGAATCTCCGGAGTCAAGTTCGAGTACTTTGCCCGACTTGTCTGTCACCGGAAGTCCTCCGTTGTTCGGCAGAGGCATCGAATCGCCGGATGATAAATAATACACTCCGACTATCGGGCTGCGGCCGGTTCCTGCAATCCCGACCAGCTTTCCGCCTTCATAAGCTAT
>JAFSTZ010000336.1 GCA_017445525.1 Eubacterium sp. | reverse complement strand
GCACATTTTTATGCAACTTATCAGACTGTAGCTTCATACAGAGTCTTGCCTCGCAATTCTACTTGTTTAACACCGGTTTCTTTATTTTTATTGAAATTAAAACTGAGCATGTATCCGGTGTCGAGGCCAAAGTAGTCCAGGTAATCAGATATCTGTTGCTCTCCTTCTGCGTTATATCGCTCGCCGCGCCAGATCTTCAGCTCGATGATAGACGGCGCACCGAGATACTCGATGATCACATCAGTACGTCTCTGATCTCTGGTCTGTGCTTCGATATAGTAGTTCCCGGTACCATTTATAATAGGCTTCAGATAAAGCAAAAAGAGCTCGCGACCGTCTTGTTCCTTAAACTTATCCTCAAGGGGCCCAAATATCTGAGTATATGTAGTGATGAATCTATCCAGAATCAGGCGCACATCGAGTTTTCCGTCATGTACAAACTGATTGCTCGCAAGATCTCCCTCTCGTGAGAATACGTTATTTTTGAGCTCCTCATCAGAGAGAAACAGGTTATATAACATGGTTTCAAATATACGATTGGATATCCTGACGGCATTATGGTCGTTCCGGATCAGGCCGTACATCTGCATCTGAACTATCGCATCCTGCTGAGAGTTCCATGTCAGCCTCGTTCCCTCCATCAGGATACTACGGATAGATGCCTTCAATTCAGGATAGTTTGTAAGCTTTCCTGTGATCGACTGAAACAGTGTGTTGTCCTCGGCAAGCAACATCTTGACCGCTTCCTCGATCCCGGCTCCGGTCCATGCTTCGGACAACTCCATACTCCGGCTTAGCTTCTCATCTATCAACTGACATATCCTGCTGACGAGAAAAGGATATCCGCTCGTGTATGCACGTATCATACTTGCTATAGCAGATGTATCCATGCCGGTGTGATGATCGGACTCATACTCATCTAACATCCCTCTTATGCCATCCTCAGACAGACTCATATCTATGTCAAAGTCCGAAGCGATATTCCATGGGCTGTTGACTTTGTGTTGATCCTCTGGTCTTATCCTGGTTCTCAGATGTTTTATGTCCGAAACACCGGCTAGTATCACTGACTGAATTGCAGATATGTTTTCTGTATCCCTATTTATATACCCATTGCGTAACATCGCCAGAAAATCAAGAAAAACCTGGTTGTTTGAAGCGCTATCGACCTCATCTATGATCAGAACCATCGGTTTATCTGATTTATCACACCATTCCTCGATAATATCAAACAGATCATCAAGTTTTTTATTTGGCTCAGTCTGACCTTCTATTTCCTTTAATCTATCTACTATATCATAAGGTAAATCTGATATCGTCTTTTTTTTGTCCAGGATCAAGCGACAAAACGCCTGAACAAAATCCTGTTCAGTAGCAAAGCTTGCGGTTCCTATCCCTTGAAAGTCAAGACTTACAATCGTATACTCATCATTGATCGCAGTTTTAATGGCAAATAGTGTAGTTGTCTTCCCATACTGTCTGGCCCTGTTGATCGTAAAATACTTCCCGTCATCG
>JAFSTZ010000335.1 GCA_017445525.1 Eubacterium sp. | reverse complement strand
TAGGAGGCAAAAACACATGAAGGGAACAGTAAAATGGTTTGATGCAAAGAAGGGTTTTGGTTTCATCTCTGATGAAGAGGGTACAGACGTATTCGTACACTTTTCAGCACTGCAGATGGACGGCTTCAAGGTTCTTGACGAGGGTGACGAGGTAGAGTTTGAGGTCATCCAGGGTGAGAAGGGACCGCAGGCAGCAAACGTAACCAAGTTATGATCATGTAAGATTAAGTAACGACAAGTGGATAGAGCTTTATGAGTATCTGTTCCCTCAAGTGAAAGAATTACTATAGGTTATAACAGGAGGACCGGCATTGTTGCCGGTCCTTTTCCCTTTAGAGCGCTACTGTTTAGAGTACTACCCGATATGAAAGGAGCATATAAATGAGCGAAAACTATTACCAGCGTGAGATAGAGACTGCACCGTATGAGCAGATAAGGGAGTGGCAAAGTGAGAGACTGGTTAAGCAGGTAAAGCACGTATATGAGAATGTCCCATACGTGCGCAATCGTATGGAGAATAAGGGCGTACGTCCCGAGGATATAAGATCGGTGGACGATCTCTATAAACTTCCTTTCCTGACGAAGGATGATCTGAGGGATGCATATCCCTACGGACTTTTGGCTACACCGCTGAGTGACTGCGTGAGGATCCACTCTACGAGCGGAACTACGGGACGCAGGGTTGTGGCTTTTTATACACAGCATGATCTGGATCTCTGGGCAGATTGCTGCGCCAGAGCTATCGTGGCAGCAGGCGGAACCAAAGAAGATGTAGTGCATGTATGTTACGGATATGGACTTTTCACGGGAGGTGCCGGCCTCGATGCAGGATCTCACAGATTGGGATCGCTGACCCTTCCTATGTCATCAGGTAACACCGAGAGGCAGATCCAGTTTATGCAGGATCTCGGATCAACGATACTTTGCTGTACGCCGTCCTACGCTGCTTATCTCGCTGAGGGCATCCACGAGAGAGGCGTAAAGGATCAGCTGAAGTTGAAGGCGGGGATATTTGGCGCAGAGGCCTGGACAGAGGAGATGCGTCACGAGATAGAGTCGTCACTGGGGATCAAGGCGTACGATATCTACGGACTTACCGAGATATCGGGACCGGGTGTCGCTTTCGAGTGTTGCGAGCAGACCGGCATGCATATCAATGAAGACCACTTTATCGCCGAGGTCATCGATCCGACCACCGGAGAGGTGCTTCCCGAGGGAGAGACGGGTGAGCTTGTATTTACAAGTATTACCAAGGAGGCGTTCCCGCTTCTCAGATATCGCACCCGTGATATCTGTATTCTTTCAAGAGAAAAATGTTCCTGCGGCCGTACCCACGTGAAGATGACCAAGCCGCTCGGAAGAAGTGATGATATGATGATCGTCAAGGGAGTAAACGTATTCCCGTCACAGATAGAGACCGTTCTCATAGGTCAGGGCTTCCAGGCAAACTATCAGATCATAGTTACCAGAGATAAGGCTCATCAGGACAATATCGAAGTACAGGTTGAGCTGACTCCGTTCATGGCTGCGGATGATACGTTTGACAGGGCTCAGGCAACCAAGAAGCTTGTTGCCGGTCTGAAAAATATGCTGGGTATTTATGCCGATGTCAAGCTTGTGGATCCGAAGACCATCGAGAGAAGCGAAGGCAAGGCTGTGAGAGTTATCGACAAGCGTGGACTCTACAAGGGGTGAGAGATAGATATGTCAGAAAAGAAAACACTTATTTTTGCAACCGGCAATCAGGGCAAGGTAAACGAGTTTCGCCAGATGCTGGGTGATGATTATGAGATCCTGTCCATGAAGGATCTGGATGTGGATGTTGATATAGTCGAGGATGGCAAGACTTTTGAGGAGAATGCCATCATCAAAGCAAAGACTGTTTGCGAAGCTACTCACAAGATGGTTCTGGCCGATGACTCCGGTTTTGAGGTTGATGCCATGGGAGGCGAGCCGGGAGTTTATTCTTCCAGATTTATGGGAGAGGACACGCCGTATTCCGTTAAAAATGCAGAGATCCTCGATCGCTGCAAGGATGTTCCGGACAAGGACAGAGGAGCGAGGTTTGTCTGCGTTATCGCATGTGCATGGCTCGACGGAAGATGTGAGACAGTAAAGGGTGTTATAGAAGGCAAGCTCGCGTATGAGCCCAAAGGTGAGAACGGTTTTGGCTATGATCCGATCTTCTACTATCCCGAGAGGGGGATGACCACAGGTGAGATGGAGCCCGAGGAGAAAAATGCCATTTCGCACAGAGGTCAGGCAGTGAGGAAGATGGTTGAATTGCTGAAGCAGGAGCAGGCATAGCGCGGTCTATATCATGAATAAAAAAGAAAAGATGAACTCGCCCGCTTACTCAGCGCTGCTGCTTCTGGCAGCATTTATATGGGGAAGCGCATTTGTTGCGCAGAGCGTTGGGATGGACTATATCGGTCCGTTTACGTTTGGCGCCGTGAGAAATACCATAGGTTTTCTGGTGCTGATCCCCGTCGCTTATGTGAGCAGGCGGATGTATGCAAGAAGTATCATGCGATCGGTCGGTGTCAGAAAAAAGCTGTCCCGGATAAATAAAAGAACCTATATCGCGGGGCTTATCTGTGGTGTCATACTGTGTACGGCATCGAGCTTTCAGCAGTGCGGGATAGTGTACACCACGGTTGGCAAGTCCGGATTCATCACGGCGATGTATATTGTCATAGTTCCGGTTCTTGGCATTTTTCTGAAGAAAAAGTCGACGTGGCGGACGTGGGTTTCAGTGGTACTGTCGGTTACTGGGTTGTACCTTCTATGTATAAAGGCCGGCGATCTGAGCCTTGGCTACGGCGACCTGCTGATGCTTGCCTGCGCATTTTTATTTGCGATACATATCTTGGTCGTCGATCACTTTATGAGTGTCAGTACTTTGATAAGATCGAGCGGATTGGATGAAGCAACAGGAAGAACCGGAGATGCTGATAGTGCTTCATCGCATGAGCTTCCGGCTGTTTTGGAGGATCATGTCGACGGGGTAACACTCAGTTGTATACAGTTCGGCGTGACTGCTCTGATCCAGATCGTGGCCATGTTTATTTTTGAGGAGCCGGTGGTAGATGCCATCCTGGATGCGGCACCGTCTATACTGTATGCCGGCGTACTGTCATCGGGAGTGGCATTCACGCTGCAGGTCATCACGCAGAGGCATCTGACGCCTGTTGTAGCATCGCTGATCATGAGTATGGAGTCTGTGTTCTCCGTGCTTTCCGGATGGGTTGTGCTCGGTGAGAGGATGTCTGTCAGGGAGACGATAGGATGTGTGTTGATGTTTGTTGCCATAGTACTGGCGCAGCTGCCGGGCAGGCGACAGGTGGAAGGCGAAGAGGATTTGATGGCTGAAACAAGCGATAAACCATAACATTTTTATGTAAATAAAATCTTATAGTAATAAGGAGAGGGATAATGAAACCGATCATCAGTAGCGAGGAAAAGAAAAGACGTTACAGGAAGCGTCAGCGGATACTGACAATCATTGGACTTTTTGTTGTGGCCGGACTCATCGTGCTTACATGCTTCACAGAGGGTAAACCGGATCTGGAGAACTATCAGCCTTCGGCATACTCAACTTTTTTTGCGTTACTGCCGCCTCTGGTTGCTATCGTCATGGCACTGATCACCAAGGAAGTGTATTCGTCGCTTTTCTTCGGAATCATCATCGGAGCACTGCTCTATGCCAACGGTAACCTCGAGCTTGGTCTGAACACCATGCTCTACGCAGATGACAGCGGACTGATCAAGAAGCTTTCGGATACATGGAACGTCGGCATACTTGTATTCCTCGTGCTGCTTGGGATCATGGTCGCACTTATGAATGAAGCCGGCGGATCCAAGGCCTTCGGAGAGTGGGCATCAAAGCGTATCAAGACCAGAGTGGGAGCGCAGATGGCTACGTTTGTGCTGGGTGTGTTGATATTTGTCGATGACTATTTTAACTGTCTGACGGTCGGATCTGTCATGCGACCGATCACTGACACGCATCAGGTCTCCAGAGCGAAGCTGGCCTATCTGATAGATGCCACTGCAGCACCCGTCTGTATCATAGCGCCCGTGTCGAGCTGGGCGGCTGCGGTCACTTCCAGTGTGCCGGATGATGCAAATATCAACGGTTTCTCGATGTTTTTGAAGACGATACCGTACAATTTTTATGCACTTACTACGATCGTGATGATCATATTTATCACGAAACGCGGACTTGACTACGGAAGCATGAAGGTGCACGAGAAAAATGCTCTGAACGGGGATCTCTTTACGACATCCGCTCGTCCTTACGGCGACGGAAGTGAGGATGTCAAGACTGAAAGCAGTACCGAGAAAAAGGGATATGATGGTCGTGTTATAGATCTTGTATTTCCGGTTGTTGTTTTGATCGCATGCTGCGTGATGGGGATGGTTTACTCGGGTGGTTTCTTCGAGGGAGTTCCGTTTATCCAGGCGTTTGCCGATGCTGATGCATCCTACGGACTGGTGCTCGGTTCGATGGTGACGCTCCTTATCAGTTTTGCTTTTTATATGATACGCGGCACGCTGAACTTCCGCGCATTTATGAGTTGTATCGGAAAGGGATTTATGTCTATGGTCTCTCCGGTGCTTATACTTACATTTGCATGGACTCTGTCGGGGATGACCAATCTTCTCGGACTGAAAGAGTTTGTAGCTGATCTTGTTAACGGCTCGGCAAACTCACTTCAGATGTTTTTGCCGGTGATCATCTTTGCGGTTGCGCTGTTTTTGGCATTTTCTACAGGAACGAGCTGGGGAACATTTGCTATACTCATACCTATCGTATGCTCGGTGTTTGCTACTCCGGAGACACAGGAGATGCTGGCTATCTCTATCGCTGCCTGCCTGGCGGGAGCTGTTTGCGGGGACCACTGCTCGCCGATATCCGATACGACTATCATGGCTTCTGCGGGAGCCCAGTGCGATCACGTAAATCACGTGTCTACACAGCTTCCGTATGCGCTTACGGCAGCGGGAGTATCTGCTGTAGGATTTTTGTTGGCAGGTATCCTCGGATATGTGACTGAGAACAATTCCGCGCTTATAGCATTGCCGGTTTCGCTTATAGCGATGGTGGTAACACTGCTTGTTGTTGAGAAGATAGATAAAAAGAAACAGGCTTGAGGAGTATATAAATGTTTACACAGTACCTGATCATATTTTTAGTATCCATGGTTCCGATAGTAGAGCTCAGGGGGGCACTCATCATAGCAGCCGGTTATAACGCGGTATATCCCGAGTTTTCCATGCTTTGGGCATATATCATATGTGTTATCGGGAATATGCTTCCCGTGCCGGTTATATATCTCTTTGCGAGAAAAGTTCTGGTATGGGGATCTGATAAAAAGGTATTGGGAAAGCCTTTTTCGTGGATACTGGAAAAGGGAGAAAAGGCCGGCAGAAAGCTGGAAGAAAAGGCCGGCAAGGGATTATTTTTTGCGTTACTGCTGTTTGTAGGCATACCTCTTCCCGGGACAGGCGCTTGGACCGGGACGCTGGGCGCATCGATACTTGATATGAAGTTCAAACCGACCATCCTCGCAGCTATGGGCGGAGTTATCCTGGCAGGCATCATCATCAGTTTGCTGAGTGTGTTTGGTTTTTCGGTAGCAGGAGTAGGGTGACATGTTAGCGGTCCCGTAAGTGGCGGGACGCTTTGGGAGGATTGATATGAGAAAAACGAAGAGTGTATCTCAGATCATAGCTACGCATACACTGACTTACTTTAACTTTTTAAATCTTGTTCTGTGCGTGCTTGTCATCATCTCCGGTCAGTATAAAAATATGCTCTTTATGGGAGTTGTTATCAGCAACTCTCTTATCGGCATCATACAGGAGTTGAAGGTTAAAAAGCTTATCGACTCCTTGAGCGTGCTCACACAGGCTAAGACAAAAAAGCTTGGGGTGAGTTTTTCTTCTCTTGACCCTTCTGTCAGAGAGATGATCAGGTCGATGGCGGGTACCGGAGATCCCGGTATGAAGGTTGATGCGGCAGCTGCGGAAGTATGGGATAAGGATGAAAAGCTTCGTTCATTTGTAGGCAGTCTGCCATCTGCCGGAGAGTCAGAGATCCCGGTGGAGAGTATCGCAGTCGATGATATCATAAGACTTTCCGCAGGAGATCAGATCGCTTGTGATGGGATTTTGCTTGTATCTGAAGCCATGGAGGTTGACGAGTCCATGCTCACAGGTGAGTCCGTGCCGGTACATAAAAAACCGGGCGATGAGCTGTTCTCCGGTACACATATAGTCGCAGGCGGCGGTATAGCTGTGATCATCCATACGGGTGAGGACAACTATGCGACAAAGCTTTTGGATAAGGCGAGGACCAAGAAGCGTGCATCATCGGAGATGCAGGATTCGATAAAGAAGATCATAAAGTATGTATCCTTTGCGCTGGTACCTATAGGAGCGATTCTTTTCTGTACACAGTATTTCAAAGCCGGAGCCGGACTGTCGGATTCTCTGGTCAGCACGGTTGCCGGAGTTCTCGGGATGATCCCAGAGGGACTGGTGCTGCTGACGTCCATATCATTTATATTAGGTGTAGGGAGACTTGCGGGCAAGCGTGCCCTGGTGCAGGAGATGGAGGCTATCGAGGCGCTTGCGAGGGTGGATACTCTGTGTCTTGACAAGACGGGAACCATCACTACCGGAGCACTTAAGGTTGAGAAGCTCGTGAGGATCAGGGAGGAGTATGTGTCTGTAGGTGCGGATGGAGTCAAGCCGGCTGAGAGCGCAGCCGGGGATGGATCATCGGGGAGCATGAGAACTGTTTCAGGCGAGAAGGATGAGATCATCCGCATCATGGAAGGCATCGCTCACGCTTTTACCGATACCAATGTAACCGGCGATGCATTAAAAGCATATTTTGAGGATACAAAACCGTATATAATATCAGAAACCTTACCATTTAACTCCAGAAGAAAGTTTATGGGAGTGAGTTTCGATACCGGAAAGGATGTTTCAGGCGATGTTTCTGCTAACTTTTACAGCGGATCAAACGATGAGGGAGTTTCTGCTTCCGGGGTGAAAGAAGGTAAAGTAAGCTACGTACTCGGAGCGCCTGACTTTATAACAAAAGAAAAACAAATCACTGATAAATCTGAAGAATATGCCATAAAAGGATATCGTGTACTACTTTTAGCGGAGGTTGATGATCTTGCGGATATGCCTGACGGCCTTTCCGGGGTTAAACCGCTGGCTCTGGTAGTGCTATCTGACTGCGTAAAAGAGGATGCACCGGAGACGCTCGCATTTTTCAGAAATATGGGCGTCAGGATCAGGATTCTTTCGGGCGACAATCCGGCTACGGTTTCGTCGGTGGCTCTGTCGGCCGGTCTCGAGGGCGCCGAGAGGTATATCGATGCAACCACGCTGCCTGAGGATGAGGAGGAACTGCGGAAGGTGGCTTCAAACTATGTAGTGTTCGGCAGGGTTTCACCCGAGAAGAAAAATGCTCTGATACGCGCTTTTCAGGCGGGAGGCGATATGGAGAAGGCAGGGGAGAAAACTACAGATGGTGCTGTGTCTGAGCAGGGCAGGATGGAAAGCGCCGGAAAGCCTGAGAACAGATCCGTGGCATCTCGTATATCGGGCAGACATCGTGATAAGCAGGCATGTATTGTCGGCATGGTCGGCGACGGCGTAAACGACGTACTTGCCCTCAAGGAGGCGGACTGCTCCATAGCGATGGCAAACGGAGCCGATGCTGCCAGGCAGACCGCGCATATCGTGCTGACTGACTCAAACTTTTCATCCATGAAAAATATAGTAACCGAGGGTAGGACCATCATATCGAATATCGAGAGGGTATCTGCTCTTTATTTGACAAAAACACTTTATTCCATGTTTTTGTGCGTCATATTTATCATAATAGGAAAAAGCTATCCGTTTATACCGATACAGCTGAGTCTCATCGGTGCGACCGCAATCGGCATCCCGAGTTTCCTGCTCGCGCTCGAGAAGCATGACGAGCCGATCATCGGCGGATTTATGAGAAATGTCATGAAGATATCCCTGCCCGGTGCCATAGGCATGATAGTGGCAACTGGGGCGGTGCAGATACTTGATCATGTGCTGGAGTTAGGTCCTGATGTCGTCAGCACCATGAATATGTACCTGGGCGGAGCGGTAAGCCTGGGAGTTCTGGTATTTGTGTGCATGCCGATGACAAAGAGGAGATTTGCCATGTGTGCGCTGATGACGATCATTTTTGTCGGAGCATGCATCATAGCTCCGAAGTTTTTCAGTGTGCTACCGATGTTCGAGATGTGGTGATGAGGGATTGATCGGAGAGGACCGGATTCAGGAATTGCAGTATCAGGTTAAGTTTGATTTAAGGAGAATATGATAAGGTGTATATGATATGAGGAGGATCAAGCTTACTGTCGCATACGATGGGACGGATTATAGCGGCTGGCAGAGTCAGAACAATGCCGATACGGTGGAGGACAGGCTGGACGAGGCGCTGCGCTCGCTGCTTATTGATTGCCATGACCCTTTGCTGGTAGAAAGCGGTGAGGTGGGGTCCATCATCACAGGCGCCAGCAGGACAGACTCCGGAGTTCACGCTGAAGGGAATGTAGCAGTCTTTGATACGGAAGCGAGGATGGCTGCAGACCGTTTTGCTTACGCGCTGAACACCAGACTTCCGGAGGATATACGCATACTCCGCTCGGAGGAGGTGCCGGTGGACTTTCATCCCAGATATTCACCGTCGCATAAGACCTACGAGTATCAGATATTAAACACATCTATACCGATACCTACATATACAAGATATATGCACCATATTTATGAAGATATTGATATAAATAAGATGCGTGAAGCGGTGGATCTTTTCATAGGCGAGCACGACTTCTCAGCCTTCTGCTCCGCCGGTGCACAGGTGAAGTCGAAGGTCAGAACCATCACGGCACTAAGCATCGATGAAGCGAGTATAGATCCCAAGCCATGTCGCATCATCCGCATCCGCGTCACAGGCACCGGCTTTCTCTACAACATGGTCCGCATCATCGCCGGAACGCTGATAGAGGTAGGCCTCGGCCGCCGTTCGATCGACACGGTCCGCCAGGCGATCGAAACCGGAGACAGGCAGCTCGCCGGCCCAACGGCACCCGCCCGCGGCCTGACACTCAAACAAATTATTTATGATTAAGTATCGTTGGAGGACAGCATATGCGCCTATTATTAGCAGAAGATGAAAAGGAACTGTCAGATGCTCTCGTAGCGATATTATCGCATGCGCAATACTCCGTCGACGCCGTCTACAACGGACGCGACGCATTCGACTACATCGAAGTCGGCGACTACGACGGTGCCATCCTCGACGTGATGATGCCCGAGATGGACGGCTTCACCGTGCTGAAGAAGCTTCGTGAGCAGGGGAACGATATACCCGTTCTGATCCTCACGGCAAAGTCGGAAGTCGACGACAGAGTCTACGGTCTCGATGCCGGTGCAGACGACTACCTGACCAAGCCATTTGCTATGAAGGAGCTTCTGGCCAGGGTCAGAGCCATCACGAGACGGGTTACCGAGGCGGTAAGCTCAGAGTACAAGTTCGGAAACGTGACTCTCGATTCGGCGACTTACGTTCTTACGACGCCGACTGCCAGTGATCATCTGCCGGGCAAAGAGTATCAGTTGATGGAACTGTTTCTGGCAAATCCTCACCAGGTCATATCGACTGAGCGCATCATGGAGCGCGTGTGGGGATATGAGAGTGAGACAGAGATAAATGTTGTGTGGGTCACAATCTCAGGTTTGAGAAAAAGACTGGCATCTATGGGAGCAGATATCGAGATCAGAGCCAAGAGAGGGCAGGGATACTATCTTGAAGAGAAGAAATATGCCTGACCTGTTAAGAACCTGACGACAATGCTGTATCCGGGATGTAGGGATGTGACGGTTAATTCTTGGATCGATGAACGGAAGTGATATAGATGAAAGCACTCAGGATAAAGTTTATACTTGCGGCTATGGGCTCGCTGTTTCTGGTTCTGGCTGCCATAGTCATCGGTATGAATGTGCTCAGTTATATGGATCTTATCAGGTCGACCGATGAAGCGATAAAGATCATATCTGATAACGGCGGAACATTTCCGAGTCCCATGATGGCAGCTTCCGGTCCCGGTGCGGGCATGCAGCCGGATCCTCAGGATGGAGCGCAGTCAGACATGCAGTCGGGTTTTCAGGACGGAGCGCAGCCAGACATGCAGCCGGGTTTTCAGGACGGAGCGCAACCGGGCACGCAACCGGATCCTCAGGCCGGGAATCCGGATACAACGCCTCCTCCTCTTCCCGAGGAAGCTACGGATCATGACGGATCCGGAGATACTGATCAGAGAGAAGGAAACAACCATATACCTTTTTATATTACAAGAGGTATGTCTGCAGAGACACCGTATGAGACCAGGTACTTTACCATTTATCTTAAAGATGGTCAGATAACAGGGACTCATATGGACAATATCGCTGCAGTAACCGAGGAAGAAGCACTGCAATATGGACAGGACATATTATCGCAAGATAAAAAGTCCGGATTCATGGAGACCAAATACCGTTATAAAAAGCTGGATGATATGATCATCTTTGTCGACTGCGGCAGAAGACTTGATGCTTTTTCCAATCAGATATTAACATCCACCGGAGTATCTTTGGCGGGATTATTTATAGTATTTATACTTGTATTTTTTACATCAAAACTGATATTCAAACCGGTTGAAGAAAGTGAGAAAAAACAGAAACAATTCCTCACGGATGCAAGTCATGAATTAAAGACTCCTCTGGCGATCATCGAGGCAAATACCGAGGTGATCGAGATCGAAAACGGGGAAAGCAAATGGACTGACAGCACCCGTCATCAGATACAGAGACTGACTGATCTGGTGGAGCAACTTATCGCACTTACCAGACTTGGAGAGACGGATCTTGCCGGGAGCAAAGAGGAGGTTGCGCTCAGCGAGATAGTAGCTGAAACAGTCGAGGGATATGAGGCTTCATCTGAGATTTCCGGCAAAGAAATAGAGACTGAAATAACAGAAGATATAGTGGTACATGCAAACGAAAAAAATATCAGAAGTCTTTTGGGACTGCTTATGGATAATGCTATCAAGTATTCCGTTCCTGAAACAACTATCGAAG
>JAFSTZ010000334.1 GCA_017445525.1 Eubacterium sp. | reverse complement strand
CCGACGATCATGATGTTTTTGGTTTCCATGCCGCTTATGCCTCCTTGGATCTCATAGTGACTTTCTTTATACTGAGATGATCGACTATCAGATACTCAACACTTTTTCCTCCCGGAAACACGTCATCCACCTCAGTATCAAAGTCCGCAGAAAACTTCGTACTGCCGTTAAGTCTCATGATATCTGCATGATGTTTTCCGTAAAAATAGATCTCTTGCCCGTATATCCTCATCTCGGAATAATCATACCTCATCAGCCCGGTGAGGATGTTGTTCCCATCCATATCAAATATCGATATCGTTTTTTCGAGCATCGCATCGTCCGAACTTACAACAGCTATATAGTCACTGCTGTCGGCTATACTCAGTATAACACCGTTTATATCGGTCTTAAACACAGGCTCCGGCCTGCGCATATTTTTATAAACATCAAAGCCGCCCTCACGATACACGACAACTCTGTCCTTGTCCAAAAACTCCACCTGCGATATCATATCATCGCCGTACTCTTTACCGCCCACGAGGAGTCCCGCGTCCTGACCGACTTCGGAGAAATTGTAGAAGTTGACCAGACACTTGGTCTTCGTCCCTTCAACCAGCATATATGAGACAACCACCGTAGTTCCGTCGGGAGAGATATCAAAGTCAAGTGGGTAACCGTCATCAGCTACACTTGTCGGTATCTCGGCCAGAAGCTTTGTCAGGTTGCTGTAGGGATTATAAAGTTTCAGAGAGTTTGTGTCCGTGTCCTGTTCAAGAACTGCGGCAATCCCCTGCGATGATACCTTTGCCCGAACTATCGGATAGGTAGTGTCGGTTTTTATGCCCTCGCTGGTACCGTCATATATATAGAAAGAATTGCCTCCGACATCCGCCGCCAGAACCTTGTTACCGCAGGTATCCACCTGAACCTGCTTCATATCAAATCCGCCGTTCCAGAGAGTCTTGCCGGCTGTATCTATCAGACTTATACCACTGTTGGAGTATTTTAGAAGATTTTTCTGAAAATATTGATATGTTACATTGTTTGAATCACTTCGCTCTACCTCTGAGGAAACCTTGTAATACTTATATGTTCTATTGGTATAGAAGTACGAAAAAAATAACAATCCACCTATACCGAGTACGATAATGATGGCTGTCATCACCCAGAGTATGATGTAACTCTTTTTTTCTTTACTATCCAAATTCTTAAGCAAAACTGCTCTCCTCTATGATACACCGCACCCTCAGATATCCACTCTGCCTTCAAGCGCCCTGTAAAGTGTCATCTCATCCACATATTCCAGGGCACCTCCGACCGGGACACCACTTGCTATCCGTGTCACTCTTATACCTGCCTGCTTGACATACTTGCTTATCCAGAGAGCTGTGGCCTCTCCCTCTACTGTGGAATTCGTAGCTATGATAACCTCCTCCACATCCTCTCTTGCAAGCCTCATCAGGAGTTCCTTCAGTTTTATGTTTTCGGGCTGGATGCCCTGCATGGGATTTACCGCCCCGTGGAGCACATGGTAAACTCCCTCATATTGACCGGTTTTCTCATAGGCCACCAGATCAGCCGGCTCCTCAACCACCATGATGATGCTGTGATCCCTCTTCACATCGGAACAGATAGGACACGTCTCCTCATCGGAGATGTTGAAACACTCCTTGCATAGTCTGGTTTTCTGTCTGGCAGTGATGAGACTGTCTGCCAGATTCTTTACCCTCTCCTCCGGAAGATCCAAAATATGAAACGCAAGCCTGCCCGCAGACTTGCGCCCGATACCGGGTAATCCGGATAACTCATCTATAAGCCTGTTTACCGACTCACTGTAATAATTCATCAGAACGGAAATCCTCCGAGATCCAAGCCGCCCGTAAGCGCACTCATCGACTGGCGGTTATCAGCATCTATCTGTGAACCGACCTCATTTACCGCTGCCACTATCAGATCCTGAAGCATCTCGATATCATCAGGATCAACAACCTCCTCAGACAGCTCAACCGACAAAAGCTCTCTCTTGCCTGACATCTTTACCTTGACTGCACCGCCGCCAACACTGGCCTCATACTCCTTTTCCTCCAGCTCTTTCTGGCTCTCTTCCATCTGACGCTGCATCCTCTGAGCCTGCTTCATCAGGTTGTTCATATTGCCGGGCATACCTCCCGGCATTCCTCCTCTTCTTGCCATCTTTATTTCCTCCTAGTATAATATCTGTCCTGCATATGCAGATTTATATACGTGCGAAAATACGCTTCAAAAAAACTTCCGCACGTCATCAACATCGAATAATCTGTCACACCATCTCTATGGGGACATTGGGATTCTTGATGATATCCCTCAGATCCGTCATACCGGCACGTACAGTCGCACTTGACGCATCTTTAGTTACGATATTTATATGTTTTCCCACTGCATTTCCTATGATCTCGGTGAGTATCTCCACTTTGTCCTTTGTAAATGAATCATAGTCAAACTTCTGATGAAACCCTATCTCGAGATGCCCGTTGTCATCGACCGACAATGTTGCATTCTCCAGCGACGAGTATATCCGTCCTTCATCCGCTGCCTGCACGGACTGCATGATATGCTTCCATCCGGAGACAACTTCCTTGACATCCTCGGGCACAGCTTCAGGTCTGACCGGCTTAGGCGGTGCAGCCTGTACCGCTCCTGCAGACGAACCTGCTCCGGTTACTCCCGATGCTACGGCAGGCACATATGCACCGGACTCTATCATGTCGTGTAGTTTTGAGAGATCTCTCTCCATCACTTTCATCCTGTCGATCAGCGAATCATAATCTCTCTCCATCTGCGGCTTACACAGTCTGATAAGTGCTATCTCAAACTCCACCCTGCGATTGGCAGAATGCCTCATATCAGCAACAAGCCTCGACATAACGTGGATATATCTGACTATCTGCTCCTGTTCAAGCCTCTTTGAGAAGCCTTTCAAGATGTCTATATTTTCGTCAGACATATCTATGAGAAGTCTGACATCTACCTCCGGACGTGTCTGCTCCGAAGTCTGCGTGTCCCCCTCTGTATCGTCATCCGTCACCACGTCCTGCCTGGACTCAGTCACACCGTCCCCGGCGGTCTTTATGATGAGCAGATTCCTGAGATACCAGATATACTCTCTGGCATACTGCAACAGGTCTCTTCCGGATGCCACAAGCTCATCCGTCTTGCCTATGACCACTGCGGTGT
>JAFSTZ010000333.1 GCA_017445525.1 Eubacterium sp. | reverse complement strand
CCCATCATCACAGACCTGAGGATAATCCTGTCACCGGGAACCTGCTTGATGAGCATTTCTTCCATACTTTCTGCAGAAACAGGCTTCACCAGGTATCCATCAAAACCGGCTCTGTTATAAAGCTCTCTGTTTTCACTTCCCGCATTGGCAGTAAGAACTATAACCGGAGTATTCCTGTTGAGACCACCAACCTGTTCCCTGATCTTTTCTAAGCACTCTATCCCATCCATCTGCGGCATAAGATGATCCATAAAAATGGCATCATAATGCTGCTTCTGGCACATGTCAAGCGCTTCTTTTCCTGAAAGCGCGGTATCAATCCTCATATCCGTATCTTCAAGGAGTCTTTTTTCAACTTCAATATTCATCTCGTTGTCGTCAACGATCAGAATACTGACCTCAGGTGCCAAAAAGGCACTTGTATAATTGCTCCTCTTTGCCATCTGCTGATTGTGGATATTCAGCTCACCGATCTCATTTTTGTTGGTTATACCCTGCTTGACTACACATGTAAATGATGACCCCTCACCTTAAACGCTGTCTACATGGATCGTTCCGCCCATCAGTTCGATCAACTGTTTTACGATACTCAGTCCCAGTCCGGTTCCCTCAATGTGTCGATTTTTTCCTTCGTCAACACGCTTGAACGCATCAAAAAGGTATGGGATGTCCTCTTTTTTTATACCCATTCCGGTGTCTGCGACAGAGATGGCCAGTTCCGTTGTATCCTCATCTATGGCATTGTTTTCTATCCTAAGCTCAACATATCCGTTTTTAGTATACTTTACTGCATTGTTCAGAAGATTTATGATCAGCTGCTTGATACGGACCTCATCTCCGTATAATACGGTAGGAACCTGGGGATCGATGTTCACTTCAAAGCCCAGTCCCTTCTCTTGCGCCTTGAGCCAGATCATATTCACTACCTCAGACAGCATATCTCCTACATTATAATCAACAGGAACTATATCCATACTCCCTGCTTCGATCTTTGAGAAATCCAGAATATCATTTATAAGCGCCAAAAGAAGCTTTCCGGCGCCCTGTATACCTCCTGCATCTCTTATGATATCGTCTGAAGTGTTTTCATTGCGAAGTATCAGTTCATTGAGCCCCAGTATCGAATTGATCGGAGTGCGGATCTCATGGCTCATACTTGAGAAAAACCGGTTCTGGGAACGGGTGAGCTCTTCTGCCCTGCGGGCCTCCTCGTGGGCCCTTTCTCTCTCGCTCTCAAACAAACGGTTTAAAAACCAAACAATCGTAAAGATAAGAAAACCGACTACGATAACCGACACCGCGACATCAATTACTGATATCTTATGAGTATGATAAATAACAATATCCGGATAAAAGTACAAAAGTGTAAAGTTCACAACAGTCTCGATCGTTGCGAGGACAACCAAAATCCTCCTGATAAGTCCTGCGGTAACAACACCGATATACATATATGTAAAGACATACCAGATAACGCCGCCTCCCCGTATGCCTCCTCCGAAATAGAATACAGTCGGAAGGATACCGAACACAAGCCCGAAAGCCACGAGGCATCCGCCGATATAAGCCCGTTTTTTCCTAACAGAAATCGCTGTGATCGCAGGAACGCCTATTAAAGCCCCGATCATTACGTTTATCTCGACCGGTTT
>JAFSTZ010000332.1 GCA_017445525.1 Eubacterium sp. | reverse complement strand
TATCGGATGATATCATAGCATCTGCCGAGAGCCGTATCGGTACGAGAGAAAAAAGCTTTGAGGATGTTGTCTCGGATCTGGAAGAAAAAAGCCTGTCTGCGGAGCGTGAACGTGAAAAAGCTATCAGATTTCGTGAGAACGCCGAAAGCCACAAGAAAAAGCTTGAGGAAAAAGAAGAAAAACTTGAGCTCTCAAGAGACAAGATATTACGACGTGCAAACGAAGAAGCAAGAGAGATACTTGAAAAAGCAAAAAAGGTTGCGGACGAGTCTATCAGAAAATACAATAAATGGATGAATGATCCCGATGCCCTGCGTGCCATGGAAGCAGAGAGAGGCAAGCTTCGCGGCGCTATGGATGAGGTTGACGCCGGACTGGATGCAACGGGTATCGGCAGCCGGAATATTTCTATAAAAAAATCATCAAAATCTCCGGAGGAGCTCGAAGTCGGTGATATCGTCATGGTGCACAGCATGGGAGTGCAGGGAACTGTCTCAACCGAGCCCGTAAAAGGAAAGTGCTACGTGCAGATCGGCATACTTCGTTCCGAGGTGGATGTAGACGATCTGGAATATCTGGAGTCACAGACAAAACAGGCGAAAAAACAGGCAAGTATAACACAGGCGAGAAACCTGAAGTTATCAAAGGCGATGACAGTCCATACTGAGATAAATCTCATCGGCAAGACTGTTGCCGAAGCAATGCCTGAGCTTGAAAAATACATAGATGATGCAGCCATAGCGGGATTATCACAGGTGCGCATCATCCACGGTATGGGCACGGGGGCGCTCAGAAACGCTGTTCATGAAGAATTGCGGAGAAACCCTCATGTGGAGAGTTACCGTCTCGGTGAGCAGGGTGAGGGAGGCTACGGCGCCACGGTGACGATGTTGAGGCGATAGCGTGATCACAACCGATTATGCGTTCTTGACATCTTTATAAAAATGTGAGATAATCAATGTCATGAAAAAGCGACCTTTTACAGCGATAATATCTTCCACGGCGATGCTGGTTTATCTGGTGTCGTCTCCTTTTGTTGCGTCCTCGACGACAGCACTTGCAGCATCACCGAAGCTCAGCAAGACAAAGATGAGTGTGAGCGTGGGAGAGAAAAAGGTTCTCAAGATGAAGAATACTACCTGGAAGGTCAACTGGTCGATAAAGGCCGGCAAGGGTAATATAGTTCTTAAAAATAAAAAGAAAACCAAGGTTACCGTAAAGGGTAGAAAGATCGGAACAGCGGTAGTCAAGGCGGTTATAAAGTATTCATCTTCCTATAAAAAGACGTATACATGTAAGGTGACTGTTACCGGAGAGAAATGGGAGTGCCCCGTTTGCGGGTTTATGAACACCGGTGATTACTGTGCAAACTGCGGACATGAAAAGCCGGGACTCAGCGGCCCTACCGGTGATCCATCTTATACGGGGGATCCGGGATATACCGTGGCTCCCACTTTGCCGGGTTCTTCTCTGACCCCGGCGCCTACTGCAAGTCCCAATTCTTCGTACTCGCCGGCACCTACCGGCTCTCCTTCACCCACGCCTACGAGCACAGGCATACCGGTTGCAACGGCACCATATGGGACATTTTCGCCGCGCCCAAGTATATCACCCACACCTACCCCGATAAGTCCGGACGCGTTATCCGGAAAGTATATGTGGATGACTATAAATAAACAGATACCTATTATCGTTCAGGTTTATGCAAATAATATAGCAATGCAATTCATCAATGATATCAATTCAACGTCTCCCGGCATGAACAGCTTTGCCATGGGTCCGGCAGGAGACTCGGAGTTTGCCGGTTATCTGAACAGGTCGGTAGGTCTTTATCCATCCAAGTCAAACATGGTTGCTGCCGGTGAGGTGTTTTTATATGATTCGGTTACGGTTAAGCTTTCATCTGAGGCACATTCTACTTTGGCTTTTCCGACGCGTATAGCCAAAGTAAGGGATGAGGATATAGCGACGCTTCAGTACGCTCTTTCATACAAGGTTGACGGGAGAACGTGGGTGGAGTTTGCGCCGTATAATTTCTAAAGGAGGATGTATATGATTTGTCCTAATTGCAGTCAGTTTGTATCTGATGGCAGCAGATTCTGCACCAATTGCGGAACAAAGCTGCTGGATTCAGTTATTCAGGAGGAACAGCCGGACACAGGGTTCCGGGCTACAGCCCCCGAGCAGCCGGACACGGGATTCCAGACCACTGCACCCGAGCAGCCGACGGGCGGTTTTCAGCAGGAAACACCAGGGCAGCAGGCAGCACCGGAGCAGCAGCCGGGTGGGTTCCAGGCGACTCCCGGATATACCGGAGGTCAGACTTACGGTGAGTTCCAGCAGGCAGCCCCTGTGGGAGAGACCGTAGTCAAGAAGGGTGTATCTAAGCCTGTTATCTTTGGGATCATCGGCGGCGGCGTATTTTTATTGGCAGCCGTGATCACTCTGATCATAGTATTTTTAGTGATGGGTGGCAAAACCAAGTACAATCTACAGGATTACACCACTGTCGAGTTTTCCGGCGTGGAGGGCTCAGGAAAGGCTGATGTAAGTATCGATGCCGGTGAGCTCGCAAAAGCCATCGCAAAAAACAACGGCATGGATGCTGATAGATATTCCGAAGAAAATATCGATTTTGATGATATCGCGAACTTCTTCTCCGGTGAGAATCTCGGAGAACTGATGAAGCTTTATTCGGCTATCGAAACGATAGATGTCAAGGTTGACAAGCCGGAGGGACTTTCAAACGGAGATACTTTGACTGTCTCCTACAATTTTGATCCGGAGAAGGCCAAGGAGGTCAAAGCCGAGTTCATCGGAGAGCCTTATACAGTGACGGTTTCAGGTTTGGAGGAGATTCAGGAGATAGATCCTTTTGAGGATTTGGAGATCCACTTTGAGGGAACTTCGCCGAACGCTTATATAACCGTTCAAAATAAGGCCACTCTGAATGAAGCCATGAACTTTGTCTGGTTTGAGACAGATAAATATGACGGCTACAAACTCGGTGATACAGTCACCATAAGAGTCGAAGGATACGATGAGGCTTCATTTATATCCTTATACGGAGTAAAGTTTTCACAGACCGAGAAGGACTATACTGTTGAGGGTGTTGAGGCATATATAACTGAGAATGCTCCTCTCGATGAGGCGGCGCTGTCTGCGATGAAGCAGGCGAGTGAGGGTTATATATCCGAGTATTTTGAGGATACCGGCAGGGCTGAGTATATCAGTGCGTCGGATGTGAATTACGAGGGATATTATCTGCTCACCAACAAGGCCGATCAGGTCTGGTACGGATACAACAAGATTTATATGATC
>JAFSTZ010000331.1 GCA_017445525.1 Eubacterium sp. | reverse complement strand
GTTCTGACGATCGCGCTTGCGTGGGCAGTTCCATGCGGAGCGGCCTGGGCAGTAATCCCTATGTTGTCTACGCTCTTCTTTGGGGCGTGGGTGCCGGTGATAATCCTGGTCATTCTTCTTGTCATGGTTTTGCATATGTGGCTGACAGCCAAGCTTTTCGGACGCTCGCTCGTCAAAGCAGAAGACAGGTACGGAATGATAATGGAACTTCCCCCGTATCATAAACCGAAGTGGGGTGCGCTCTTGCGTTATGTGTTTGGACGTACAAAGGATACATTCATAAGAGCATTGAAGGTTGTTGTGGTGGTTGCACTTGTTTTCTGGCTGTTGTCATATACATCAACCGGGGACATCACTGCAAGTATTCTTTACAAAGTGGGACACTTTATTGAACCTGTTACAAAACTGTTCGGTATGGGATGGCAGACGTTTATGGCGTTTATCGCTTCGAGCCTCGGAAAAGAAGGTGCACTCGGAGTCCTCAGTACGATCTATACGGGCACCGGTGCTATTTCAGTTGGCTCTGTTGTGAGCGGTGCTGCTGCCGAGAATATCAACGAGCTCCTTGTGGCAAATATCCCCAAGCCGGAAGCTCTGGCGCTGATCTTTGCCATGACATTCAATATGCCGTGTATCGTGGCTCTGGCTGCCACATATCAGGAAACTCATTCGGTGAAATGGACAGCAAGGATAGCTCTTTATTATACAGGAGTTGCACTGGTTCTGGCAGGAATCGCTTATTATGTCGGACTGCTCATCTGGTAAAAGAAAATGGAAGAACTGATCGGATTATTAAAAGATGGAAGATCGAGAACCCTTGAGATGCTTGCGATAGAGCTTGATACCTCTGTCGAAAAAGTGGAACGGGATATTGAGTTTCTTGAAAACACCGGATTGATCAGAAGGGTACGGTTTTCGGGTACACAAGATAAAACTCCCCCCTGCAACGGCTGCAGCGGATGCGGTACAGGCGGTAAAGCCTGTGCCGGCTGCATGCCCGAAGGAGGATTTCAACATATGGGTGTGATGTGGGAAGTAGTAAACGGAGGTGGCAGGTAATGGGATTGTTTAAAAAATTTGTCAGTCAGACAAGGAAACCTGAGGGTTTAATGGGAAAGATGATGGTTAACGGCATGAACGGAGGCCACGCCAAGATGGCAGACTGGGGCATGTCACATCTGCATTCCATAGGCCCCAAAGAAATTGTCGAACTGGGTTGCGGAGGAGGAAGAAATGCCGGAGAACTTTTGCGCAGATACCCTGCCGCTCATTTGACTGCCATAGATTACTCGGATATTTCTGTCAAAAAGGCGAAAGAGTATAACAAAGCGATGATCGATGCCGGGAGAAGCGCTGTTATGCAGGGAGATGTTTCCAAACTCGATCTGCCGGAAGAGAAGTTCGATCTGGCTACGGCATTTGAAACAATTTATTTCTGGCCCGGGCTTGAAAAGTGTTTTGCTCAGGTCGCTAAGGTATTGAAACCCGGAGCAAAGTTCCTGATCGTGAATGAGGCTGACGGGATAGACGAGGCAAGTCTTAAATATGAAAAGATAATAGACGGTATGAAATGCCACACGATAGAGGAGATAACATCCGCACTTGAGAGTGCGGGTTTCTCGAAAGTCGTATCGGATCATCACGATTCAAAACCTTGGATAACGGTAGTGGCAACAAAGTAAGAATTATAAGGACGAAGATATATTTTGCTAACAATTAACAGTTCATATTTGAGAGAGAAACGTCGCAAATGTTGATTTTGCGGCGATTCCTTTTGGTTTGGCGACTTAAACACATTTTTTTCATATTTTTGACACAAGACTCTCAAAAAATCCCTATATCATACGTATCATATAATAGAGGTGTCGCAGGTAGGAGGATTACTCATGAAGACAATACCAATGACAGGAAGAATAGCAACAGTTATAGTTACAGCAACGCTGACGCTTACCGGATGCGCAGGAGGATCGGTGGATAATGTAAAGACAGCCCCGCCTGTTGTTTCTGAGAAAGGATCTTTGCCCGGTGATCAGGATAGTGTATCAGTGGGTGCTCCGTTAAATGAAGCGGGTGAGATATTCGACAACAGTGAGGATGGTGGTCATGCCATCGAGATTGACGGAGATACTGCCGAGTACAGCAAAGCAACGGTGACCAAAACCGGTGATTCTGAAGGCGATGAGGCTGATTTCTACGGAGAGAATTCAGCAATCTTTGCCACGAATGGTGCACATCTAACACTTTCCGATATGAACATCACAACAAACGGAACACATGCCAATGCGGTGTTCTCGTATGGCGAAGGGACGGTTGTAGATATATCGAACTCGACCATAGAGACATCAGGGAACTGCTCAGGTGGTATCATGACGACCGGCGGAGGTACAATGAACGTCTCAAATCTTACCATACATACGACCGGAAGATCGTCTGCCGCGATCAGATCTGACAGGGGTGGTGGTACTGTTACCGTAAACGGAGGTAATTACACGACAGAAGGTCTTGGATCGCCGGCCATATACTCAACGGCTGATATTACGGTAAATGATGCAAGCCTTACATCTACAACTTCTCAGGGCGTGGTCGTTGAAGGAAAGAACTCAGTTACGCTTAATAATGTGGTTCTTAATGCGGATAATAATCAGCATAACAGTGATAAATCGGATGTTTTTGAAGCGATCATGATCTACCAGTCAATGTCCGGTGATGCCGCAGAAGGATTGGCAAAGTTTTCGGCAACCGGTGGTCAGATATCAAATGCCAATGGAGATGTGTTCTTTGTTAACAACACGGCGACGGACATAACACTATCAAATGTGAATATCACGAACAACGGTGGCGGAGCGTTCCTTCGAGCAGCTGCTGCAGGCTGGGGTAATGAAGGCTCTAACGGCGGAAAGGTAAACCTTACTGCAACGTCACAGAAGATAGAGGGTGATATGATCGTAGACGATATATCGGTACTTAATCTGTATCTTAAGGATGGAAGTGCATTCAACGGTGCGATCAATCCTGAAGGTTCCGCAGGAGATGTGTATGTAGAAATAACGGACGGATCAAAGTGGACCCTGACCGGAGATTCCAATATCAATTCGCTTACATGTGAAGCCGATTCCATTGATCTTAACGGATATACTCTTATGGTGGATGGTAAGAAATATACTGAAGGAACTGCATGTTCCGGTGAGGCAGTAGAGATCAAATCAGAAGGCGGTGGCAGAGAAGGCATGCAGGCTCCACCAGACGGAGATGAGCCGCAGATGGGTGGTAAGGATATGGAACCGCCAAAGGATGGTGAGAGACCCTCGAAACCGGATGGCGAGCCTCCTGAAAAGCCCGATGGCGATCCGCCAGCAAAGACCGATGGACAGCCGCCCGAAAAACCTGACGGAATGGGTGGACCCGGTGGCGGAAACCCTCCCGATAAACCTGAGTGATTCATATTCCCTCTCCTACATACCCGGTAAAAGGTATATCCTTTATCGGGTTGCTTTTTGGGGCTTATAACATAGGTGGATTCGGGCTTGTTAAGAATATGACTGCTTCACTTGGTTTAGGAATTTCTCTGCTATAGGCGTAAAGGTCTGATATTTGTTCCAGATAAGATACAGCTTCGTTTCCTGCTTTGGAGACAGCGGTCTGAATACCAGGTCACTTTCTTCGGAACAGTTGATGAGATGTTCAAAAGTAAGGAGAATGCCGAGCCCCTCTTTTGCAAACATAGAGGCATTATAAGAAAGCCGGAAAGAGCCTTCCAGATGGAGTTTGGGATAGTGTTCTCCGGCCCATTCTGGTATTTCAATATTCCAGCTTTGTTCAGAGCAGTAAATAGGTTGTCCAATAAGGTCAGTTGCTTTAATGCTCTTTTTCTTTGCCAGTGGATGGGTTTTTAACATGACCGCACCCCAAAGATCGGAATCGGGGAAGACAAGATATTCGTATTTGTCCGTGTTTGGTGTCTCACATATTACTCCAAAAT
>JAFSTZ010000330.1 GCA_017445525.1 Eubacterium sp. | reverse complement strand
TGCCCACTCATCACCCCCGAACTCTTCGTACTCTAAAAGGGCGATGTCTCCATCCAGATTTATGATGCGATTGGATATATCTTTTGACCCGTAGCCGGAAGATTTATCACATATAAATATCTCCATCTCCGCATGTGCAGGCAAACGGTTTTCCTGAAAAATATGTGGATCTGACAACTGCTTCATATGATCATCCTCCGGCTCTTTTTTGACAATGTCAACGTCAACCTTACTTCCTTTTTTTCTCGACCGAATAACCAAACTTTCCAAGCTTTTTCCCTAGGGTATAATACTCTCCATGTGAGTATGCTATGATCCCCGTGGCCGTGAGATCAAATCTTCCCTTCTCATCCATATATTCATCATCCACCGTCACACCGACAACCTTAGCGATAAACATATCATGTGAACCAAGTCTCTCTATCTTTTTGACTTTGCAATATATATTGACAGGGCTTTCCGCGATAGCAGGCGTATCGATGATATCGGACTCATAAGTTGAGAGATTCATCTCTTTAAATTTATCAAAATCCTTGCCGGATTTTACACCGCACCAGTCACATGCACGTGTAAGAGAATCCGTCACAAGATTGATCACAAACTCACCTGTCTGCTCTATGATATCATGCGAATACCTCTCAGGTCTCACGGATATGGAAACCATAGCCGTATCCGAGCATATCGTACCCGCCCAGGCGATCGTTATAATATTTGGTTTTTCTCCCTTTCTGCCACAACTGACCATAACAACAGGCAGCGGATATAACATGTTTCCGGGTTTCCATCTGTTCTTGCTCATATGCTCTCCTTTTATCTCAATTCACTATAGTTTCTTCTCAACCATATACTCCACGATCTTGGCACAGTGCTCTGCAGCAGCCTTCTGAAATACCTCGTATTCCAAACTCGCTGAACCATCTTCCTTGTCCGAGATGGCACGGATGATAACAAACGGAGTGTTGTTCAGATAGCAAGTCTGGGCGATAGCTGCTCCTTCCATCTCACAACACATGCCTCCAAACTTAGAAGTGATGGCTGCTTTTTTCTCATTGGTATCTATAAACTGATCTCCGGAACAGATCCTTCCTTCAAAATAATTCACATCCGAAACGACTTCTTTTATAGCTTCAACTGCTGATCTGCGCATATCTTCATCAGCCTCAAACGATATCTTCCCGGTATATGGAATCTCACCTCTCTTAAATCCTATCGGTTCTACGTCGAAATCATGCTGCACCGCATCTGTCGATACAACGACATCTCCAATATCTATCCTGTTGTCGAGAGAACCGGCCACACCGGTGTTGATGATCTCCTTGCAGCCAAACTCATGGATAAGGGTGTTGGCACAGATACCGGCATTCACCTTGCCCATACCGCACTTGACTATCACAACCTGCTTATCACCAAGCGTACCTTTAATAAACTCCATACCGGCGATCTCAGTAGTGCTCTCGATGTTTGAAGCGCTCCTCAAAGTATCAATCTCGACATCCATCGCGCCTATGATCCCGATGGAATTCTTTTCTGCTGAATCTGTTTCTTCCGCTTTTTGATCTGTGCCACATCCTGTCATCAGCACAAATATAGATGCAATCAGTAAACAAATTGATAATAGTTTTTTTCTATTCATGATCTTCCCTCCTAATATCCTCATTATAATAAAAAAACCTTGTCTATGCAAGGTTTTTCTATCAGACAATATAACGGAGAAGGAGAGATTTGAACTCTCTCCCGATCTCTGAAATAACGAAAAAAGGAGGGTTCGAGCCTCCAGTTTCCTTTATAGAACCAAGTATAGAACCAAAAGTTACACTATTTGAAGACGTTTCATCTCATCAACCTTTTCCCTAAAGTACTCTCTTGTCTGCGGCGAAATATCCAATGCATCCATGCACTCCTCTAAACTCATTCCAGTATTTTTCATCAGACTAATCAAATTTTTCAATGTTGCCCTATCTTCAACACCTTGTGAAAGATTACACATATTGATCGCCTCACTTTCCATTTCCTGTGTCATCGACACATCAAACTCTTCCTGCAACACACGTTTCTTCTCTCCCGGTTTGATATCCGCGGAGAGCAATACATCGAGCATTTTGATAACGCCCTCATAGTTCTTTCCGTCCGCACCACCT
>JAFSTZ010000329.1 GCA_017445525.1 Eubacterium sp. | reverse complement strand
GCAACTATAAGGATCTGCGCCGCAACTCCAAGCAAAACAAGCTTACAGTCATTGATCACAAGAAGTAACATGGCTATAGGTATATAAGCCAACATAATCAGAGGATGTCTGCTCTCTTTTGACCGAAAATAAAAAACCGGTATTGTCGCCGCTATAACAGCTCCGTAATCATTGGGATTATTCAATGTTATCGGAAGCGATGAGTAATCATAGTGCAGAAAATACATCGCTGCAAATACAATCAGATAACACACACCCACACACATGATAAAACTGCTGAAGGATCGTATAAAGCAATCCCGATTTGCCTCATATATCGTGACAATCGAGGTGATAACAACCACGATCCCGAAATATAAAACAAGGTATGATAAATACCGTTCCAATGAGAAACGCACACCCGCATCATTTATATAGCAAAAAAAGAGCGACTGAACGAGTGCGAGCAGTCCGATGATCAATGCGATAAGATATATGCGTCTCGATCTGACGGAGCTGATCAGTGTTATCAAAAATGCAACGGGCAGCAGGATCCTGAACAGATTAATAGACGAAGAACCCAAGCGAAGCAGATCATTGAACGCACCCGCAAATAAAAACAAATATAAAAATGCAGTCTTAAACCGTATATCAATCGCCATTATTCTCTGAAACCCGTTTCATAATTCTTTCAATACGCAAAAAGCAAGTATTTATATCATACTTTTTCTTGACATTTTTCCGTCCGGTCTCCCCCATCCTTTGACGCAATTTTGGATCCTCATATAGCTTGAGAAGTGTCGTGGCGATAGCCTCCGGATCCTGTCTCGGAACTGAAATCGCCGAAAAAGTCTTACCCGTGAAATCGCTGTCATACGGAACGGAAACAGTAGACTCCATCAGTCCCCCAACATCCGATATGATGACCGGTGTACCACAGGCTTCAGCCTCCACCGCGGAGACTCCAAAGGACTCTGAGTCCAAAGTCGACGGGATAACTGCAACATCCATCTCTGCCCATTCCTTTGCTGCATCCTCCTGTGAGATAAAGCCGAGCCACTCGGTGATATCATCGATGCCAAGATCGATGGCAAGCTGACGATATTCCTCCCCCTGAGGTCCCTTGCCTGCAATGCGCAGCCTTACGGGAACAGAGTGCTTATCCCGGAGGATCGATGCCGCTTTCAGTATATCCCGGATCCCATATTTATCCGAAAGAGCCTTCACGGTTCCTATGGTAAACTTCTTATATGAAGCAGCTACAGCATCGGTCAGGTTTCCCTCTGTCTCTGTCACACCCGGCACATCCTCAGAAGATGCACCTGCCGAAATATCCGGTCTGAACAACTCCGTATCCACACCAAACGGAGTGATCACAAACGGACGTTTCGTATACTGTGACGCCTCATCAGCCATGGCTCGGGATGTAGATAACAGCAGCGTCGGCCGGCGTAGACTGAACTTCAAAAGAGCCTTATGCATAGGACTTTTTTTAGGAAAATCATAGATATCGGAGCCCCATACCGAGAGTATATATCCTGACACTCCACTGAGAGCCACGGCCGCACCATAGCTTGTCGCATAGTGAACTGTAACAACATCCGGCTTTATCCGATTTACCAGACGACGGATCTTCCCACCGGTAAAAAGATACTTCAGCTTGCCGGCATCGCTACCGTCGGCATCCACTCCCAAATCTATAAGATGAACCGTAGTATCATCTATCTCACCCGGGACAAATGAGATCACATGCATCTCATGACCTCGTGTCGAAAAGCGATCGCACCACTTGACGATGTGTGCACTGTTGGCAGGCCCGATAATACAAATCCTCATCATAACCTCCAGAAACGCATGCCTGATGCTCTGAGCTCATCCATGCGGTACAGGCTCTTGACATCAACAAGTACCTTTTCAGTATCCGGCTGATCTTCCTTGAAATATTTCTTCAACTGCATAGGTGAGAGTGATCGGTATTCGTTATGCCCAACAGCTACGATGACACAGTCAGCCTTAGGCACATCTGCAGCGTCTACAAGATCAACCTGATACTCCTTCTTTGCAACCTCTTTATCCGCCCAGGAATCCGTGACGATCGGCTCTATCTCATACTCGCGAAGTCTGTTGATGATATCGACAACCTTACTGTTCCTTGTATCAGGACAGTTTTCCTTAAATGTTATACCCAGGATAACAACCGTTGCCTTCTTCGGTGCAAGTCCTGCCTCGATCATCTCTTTTATCGCAGCATCCGCCACATAGCCGCCCATAGAATCGTTCACCTTGCGGCCGTTCAAGATGATCTGACTGTGATATCCCAGCTTCTCCGCTGCGTTTGTCAGATAGTAAGGATCGATGCCAATGCAGTGACCACCTACGAGACCGGGCTTGAATCCAAGCGCATTCCACTTGGTGTTCATCCCCGCCAGCACCTCATCCGTATCGATGTGCAGACGATCACATATCATAGCTATCTCATTCATAAATGCGATATTTATATCACGCTGGCTGTTCTCGACAACCTTGACCGCCTCAGCAGTTTTTATATTTGATACTAAAAATGTTCCGGCCTTTATGACAATATCATAGACCTTTTTAATCTGGCTCGCAGACTCCTCATCCATGCCTGAAACAACCTTAACGATGGACGGAAGACGATGTACACGATCACCCGGATTGATGCGCTCGGGGCTGTAACCGATCTTCCAGTCAACACCGCACTTCAGTCCTGATTCCTTTTCTATGATGGGGATACATACATCCTCAGTAACACCCGGATAAACCGTGGACTCAAACACTACTATGGTTCCCGGAGCAAGGTTCTGCCCGACAGTTCTTGAAGCCCCCTCGATGGGACGAAGATCCGGAGTAGTATCATCATTTATGGGAGTAGGCACCGCAACAACTATAAAACGCGCCTCCTTCAGACGTTTCGGATCAGCAGTGAACTCAACCGTTGTTGTCTTGATCGCTTCACCAACCTCGTTGGTAGAGTCGATGCCGTTTGCATATTCGTTTACTCTTTTTTCGTTGATATCAAATCCGATAACACCTATATGCTTGGCAAACTCAACCGCAATAGGCATTCCG
>JAFSTZ010000328.1 GCA_017445525.1 Eubacterium sp. | reverse complement strand
GCGTGATACAGGTGTCGACTAATGAAACAAGTGAGTTAGCGGCTCCCCGCCTGAGATTATCGAAAACTACAATGAGTCCCAAGCAGTCGTGGGTTCTTGATGCTATGTCTTGCATCTGTCTGAAACTTGAGCCAGCTTACTCCGATTAACCATAATTAACAGGAGGACTAACATGGAAGATTTTCGAAACGATTATCTGCTCAGCCGTCAGGAATACGGTCGGCTCTTTCCTTACATAGCGGATGATAATGTAACCGAGATACTTTGGAACGGCAGGAGCCTGTGGATCGACGATAAAAACAAGGGGCGATACATGGCACCGGAGAAGCTTTCCGAGGCACAGGCCGGGCATCTGTCCATGCTTATCGCAAACAGATCCGGCATGATGTACGGTCCGGTCAATCCTGTGCTGTCCTGGGATACGGAGAAGATGAGCATCTGCGTACTCAGTGAATATGTATCTAAAAACGGAGCAACATTTATCTTTAAAAAGAGGAATAATGATCGGAGATTTACGGCCAAATCCATGACTGATTCCGGCTTTTGTACTGAGGATGATATAGCGGAAATAAAGGAGATAGTAAAGGAAAACACAAGCTTTGTTATCTGTGGAGAAAAGTGTACGGAAAAGGTGGAGCTGCTCAGGTTTATGATGAGATATATTCCTGTTTCCGATAGAGTGATAAGTATGGAGAATGAAGGAAAGCTGTCACTGGTCTCCGGGGATTCGGATAAGGATGTGATGGAGATAGAGATGACAACGGGAGATATCAAAAATGATCTTGCAAGGCTGTGTGCCGGGTTTTCTCCTGACAGGCTTATGGGGATGTTATCATCGCAGGTCATGGCTGCAGAGATCGTCAGGATCATGGATGAGATGGCGATATCGTGTGGTATGATCGTGGGTGGGAGAGATCTGAAGGATGGACTTGACAGGTTGAGACCGACTGTGGACGGGCGTGAGTATAAGTGGATATGTGATGGCTGGTTCAGATTGTTTCCGGTTGTTATAGAACTGGGTGACAAGGGGATCAGAAGGATCATACATAAGTAGTAAGGAGATAAGATGAACCGGGATGAGATAGAGATCTATATTAAACAGTTTATAGAGTCTTACAGATGGTATGGCAGGCTGTATCCGGCACTTGATGAGGTACGGGAGCTGATGCCTCGTGATGGCGTTATGTATGAAAGACTCAGTGTGGTTATGGAAAAGCTTTCCGATGAGATAAATGTTAAAAATATTCCGGCAGAGCTTGGTATTTATGATGTGCGGATGACTATACTACATACAGCCGTAGTTGCTATGGAGAAGAAGGGTATAGTCAGTGAAACCGCACTTGATCTGATGGAGAAGGAACTTGCGGATCTGCCACACGGGAAAGTAAAGCGTACAAAGGTTAAGAAAAATAGAAGCCTGCTAAAGATGTATGAAGGCATACAGGGGACTTATAAGGGAAAGAAAAGAGAAAAGAGCAGAAATACTATCAGGGAAGCTATCCGGAAGGATATAAATACCTGGATGCTGGGGATGAGTGTTTATACTGAGATAGTGGGAGCTGACAGCGCACTCAGGATGACTGAGGATCTCGTGGATGATCTTTTTAGATTGATCATAAAGCGGTTTGAGACAAGACTGGCAGAAGAGGGAGTTGACAGAGAGATCTGCCTGTCATTTATGCATGATCTGGATATTCCTGAGGCGGGGTTGTGTATGCTCAGGTGTTTTATGAGAGATGACTTTGGGATCAGTAAAAAGAGAACTCCGGGAGGCACTTATCTTCATGTGTCAGATATGGTGCCGAACAGGAGAAAAAGTTTCAGACTGATATCGGGAAGGGGAGCAGGCGTGATGGCGATCGTCATGCTGATCGGAATCATGATAACGGGAATGATGTCTATAAAAAACGATGATAAAGAAACCAGGCTTCGTCAGGCGATGACGGGCGCCATGCAGACTACTGTTGAAAAGATGGATGATATGGATCAGACAAATGCTCTGATGGCTGTATTTATGCAGAGGATGTTGAGTCTGGTTGATGATGACGTGGATCTGACAGTGAGAATATGTGAGTTCGACAAAGAAGATCATGAGCTCGAGGTCGAGGCGGTGGGAGAGTATGGAGAATCAGGAAACAGCAGACGCAGAGTCGCTGTTCGAAGAAGAATCAGCTTCTGAGTCTTCAGGCTCCGGCTTAACCTGTATACGAACCTTGTCGATACGGTTTTTATCTACCTGGATAACATCGTAGACAGCCCGCTCATCCTCGGCCTG
>JAFSTZ010000327.1 GCA_017445525.1 Eubacterium sp. | reverse complement strand
TTACAGACATGGATGAAGTATCCGAAAACAATCAGCACATGATGTATATCTCCATGTATGATGAGCTTGATACGTATAAAGCCAATGAGGACTATAATCTCGGTGAGTATCTGCTGAACCTCGGATATGAGACATCAGGTGAGGTGGACCTGACACAGCTTTATCCCGTCATCGACTCCATGAGTTATGCGCAGAGGAGGATGTCAGCGGTAGGCGGTGTAAACAGCCTTATCGTATCCGCGGGTGAGAACGAAGAGGACCCCGAGGTTGAGGAGAAGCTGTCCGAGGCGGCAGAGCACATAAAAGAGCTTATAGGAAGCGATTCTTACTCTGTGTGGATGAATGACAACGAAGAACTCAAGGGTAAAAAGGTAGCTTATACCAATGATGCGATCAGGAGTAATGCTGCCCAGCAGCTTATCGACAAGCAGGAGGTATCGACCTGGAAGGAAGATGCCGA
The DNA here is from genome assembly GCA_017445525.1 of Eubacterium sp. Lineage (GTDB taxonomy): Bacteria > Bacillota > Clostridia > Lachnospirales > Lachnospiraceae > Eubacterium_F. Next base: position 1,108 of record JAFSTZ010000327.1, on the reverse strand, counting down.
AGAGATTATGAAGTGGGTGAACCTGGGGTTAGGAGTCCTGTTCTGTGTGGTTTTGGTAGCTCAGTTCTCGGCTTTTGCGACAATATTGGCAGCCATCCCGGCAGCGATATGTGCGCTTGCTGCAGCATGTGGTCTTACATCCACAGCCATCACCATCGGTGTGATCACAAAAGGAATAGCTGCAGGCGCGTCCACATTGGCTTCTCCTGTGGGGTTGATAACCTTAGGAGTGCTCCTGATATCGATGTTAGTCATATGGGTAGTTTCTGAGATCAAGAAATATATAAAAGAGAATACAGACTATGATTATGAAGATGCGCCTGAATACGTGGCAGACGAAGCAAAGGGAGATAAGGGCAAGTATCTGGTTTATTATAAGGGAGTCGGCTCCGAGGAGGCAGATGAGGGTGATGACTATCACGGAAACGAGGGGATCAGTGACGTAAACGGGCGCATGGGCTTCAGGGGATGGAACTGTATGTTCATCTCCAGGGATCTCAATGTCGGCTCGCCGATCATAGTGAATGAGGGTGAGGATGCCTTTTTTGTAAAGCAGGGCGACGACGGTACGAATCCGATCAACGGATATGACTGTGTAAAGGCTTTCGGAGAGATCATGCCGGTAAACCTCAATTCACTTATGAAAGAAGATGAGTACGGTGGGATCTACGTACACTACCGCACGGAGAAGTCGATACTCAACAAATCCGGTTCATCGGACCCTGATGCCGGGGTCGTATCAGGTGCAGGCACCGATGTTGGAAATGATGATACGGGATCGTCGGATACCGTGGACCCGAATCTTTATTATGAGGATATCATCGTAAGATCTGCTGATACGGAAGAGCTTGCCAAGGCAAAGATCACTGCAAAGGGCTTTCAGATCTGGGACAAAAACCTTGCAAATGATGCAAGATTTAAGTACTCAAGACATGAGGAATGGGCATATACATATTTAGGCTTTAAAACAACAAATAATCCAAAGGATGCGATAACCGATATCAGGGTGGCTACATTTACACCCGCAACCACCAACGATGGCAAATTATTCTTCGGAGATATCAACTACGGTTGTGCGGGAAATCTCGGGTACAAAGCAGAGAACAAG